>CALVOQ010000066.1 GCA_944350335.1 uncultured Bacilli bacterium | reverse complement strand
TATGTATATTTTGCAGGATATTATTGGAGAATAGTAAGAATAAACGAAGACAACAGTGTACGTCTAATATATGCAGGTACAAGCGCAACAGATACAGCAGCATTTATAAGTACAAGCCAAGCATATAATTCAAGCTATGATAATAGTGCATATGTAGGGTATATGTACACAGCAAGTCAGCAATATGGAACAGGAACAAATAGTTCAATAAAAACAGTAGTAGATAACTGGTATTTAAGTAACTTGAATAGTTACTCAGGATATATAAGTAAGACAGCAATATACTGTAATGATAGAACGGTAGGAAGGGGAAGTTGGAGTGCAACAGGAAACACCTTCTACTATGCTCCATATACAAGACTAATTGATAATAAAACTCCAACATTCACATGTAGTAATGCAAATGATAGATTTACATCAAGTACAACAACAGGAAACGGAAAACTAACATATCCAATAGGACTAATCACAGCAGATGAGATAAGTTACGCAGGGGGATTATACGGAGCAAATAACTCAAACTATTATATAGCCCAGAACGCATCGAGTGGAGCATCGTTGTGGTGGACAATGAGTCCGTACTACTGGGATAGCAACGGCAGCGGCGTTTACGTGTTCCGCGTGGGTGGGTCTTCTCTCACTGGTCGCTTGAACGGCTACTACGTCAACTACACGTACGGCGTGCGTCCGGTAATTTCACTGAAGGCTTGTGTTCTTGTCTCTGGAGGAAGTGGAACGGCAAGTGATCCATATACAGTAGAGTTACCTAGTGCGTGCTCAAGCGCTGAGAATTAGCATAAATACGTAAGATCATGGTGTAATAAAGAAATTCCTTGATTTTTTCACATAAATAGAGTATTATTAAGTAGTAAGTTTTTCTTGGTTTTAAGATTCCTCGGCTTTTTACTAAGAAATAACGGATATTTGAAAAGGAGGAAATAAAATGGCTTTAAGTAAAGAACAAAAAGAAACTATCGTTAAAAAGTATGCTAAGAGCAAGAATGATACAGGTAGTGTTGAAGTTCAAGTTGCATTGTTAACCGAAGAAATTAATGCATTAACTGAACATTTGAAAGTACATACACATGATTTTCATTCTAAATTAGGACTTATGAAAATGATAGGTAAAAGAAGAAGTTTACTAGACTACTTAAAAAGAGAAGATGTAGTTAGATATCGTGAACTTATAAAAAATTTGAATTTAAGAAAGTAGGCACTTGTTTTAGGTGTCTTTTTTATTAGAAAGGTTATTTATGAAAAGAGTATTTGAATATGAATTTAGGGGTAGAAAGTTAACTATTGAAAATGGTGAACTTGCAAAACAAGCACATGGTTCTGTTTTGGTAAGGTATGAAGATACAGTTATTTTATCTACTGCAGTTATGAGCAATAACGTTAGTACTGCTGACTTTTTTCCACTTACTATTTTGTATCAGGAAAAACTATATTCAGTAGGCAAAATCCCAGGTGGATTTATTAAAAGAGAGGGTAGACCAACTGATGCTGGCACACTAGCGGCTAGAACTATTGATAGGCCAATTAGACCAATGTTCGATGAAAACTTTAGAAATGAGGTACAAGTTGTTAATACTGTTTTAAGTGTAGATAATGATTGTACTCCTGAAATGACAGCGTTATTTGGAACTTCGCTCAGTTTAGGAATATCACATATTCCGTTTGATGAACCAGTTAGTGGAGTAGTTGTAGGAAGAGTAAATGGTGAGTTTATAATTAATCCTACCGCTTCTGAACTTGAAGAAAGCGATATTGATTTAACTGTGGCTGGAACTAAAAATGCTATTACCATGGTTGAAGCTGGATGCAAAGAAGTAAGTGAAGAAGATATGCTTGAAGCACTTATGTTTGGACATGATGCAATTAAAGAATTATGTGCAATTCAAGAAGATATAATTAATGAAATAGGTACAGAAAAAATTGAAGTAGAACTTGCGACATTAGATGAAAATATTGTTGAAGAGGTAAGTAACGATATAACTAATGACATGCTTGAAGCAATTCAAATAAAAGATAAGCTAGAGAAATATGCTAGAATAGATGAAGTTAAAGAGATGGCTATTGAACACTATTCCCAAAATCACTGTGATAGCGAAACTTTAGAAGAAGAGTTAAAGCAAGTTAAAAAAATTGCAGATAATATTGAAGCTAATGAAGTTAGAAGACTTATTACTGAAGAAAAAGTAAGACCAGATGGTCGTGATATGAATGAAATTAGACCATTAAGCGGAAGTGTTGATTTGCTTCCTAGAACTCACGGAAGTGCTTTATTTACTAGAGGTCAAACTCAAGCTCTTGCGATTACAACTTTAGGGGCTATGGGAGAACATCAAGTATTAGATGGATTAGGTTTAGAAAGTACTAAAAGGTTTATGTTACATTACAACTTTCCAGCTTTTTCTGTAGGAGAGACCGGTAGGTATGGCTCACCTGGTAGAAGAGAAATTGGTCATGGGGCTTTAGCTGAGCGTGCATTGCTTCAAGTGATGCCTAGCGAAGACGAATTTCCTTATACAGTTAGAGTTGTAAGTGAAGTTTTGGAAAGTAATGGTTCAAGTAGTCAAGCAAGTATTTGTGCAGGCTGTATGAGTCTTATGTCAGCAGGAGTGCCTATTAAAAAAATGGTGGCTGGTATTGCAATGGGATTGATTACGAAAGGTAACAATTATACCATTTTAACTGATATACAAGGTTTAGAAGATCATATGGGTGATATGGACTTTAAAGTTGCAGGAACAAGAGAAGGCATAACCGCATTACAAATGGATATTAAAATTAAAGGTATAACTAAAGAAATATTAAAAGAAAGCCTAGAACAAGCACATGAAGCGCGTCAAAAAATATTAGATGTCATGGAATCAATTATAAGTGAACCAAGAAAAGAACTAAGTAAATATGCACCTAAGATTAAAATGATCGACATTAAACCAGAACAAATTAAAGATGTTATTGGCCGTGGTGGAGATGTTATTACTAAGATTATTCTTGACAGTTCCAATGTTAAATCTGTAAATGATAAAGATGCAGTGAAAATTGATATTAGTGATGAAGGACATGTCGTGTTATATCATCAAGATATAAATATAATTGATAAAGCCTTGGCCATGATTGAAGACATTATTAAAGAAGTAGAAATTGGAAAAATATATACAGGTAAGGTCGTAAAAGTTGAAGAATTTGGATGTTTTGTAGAACTATGGCCAGGATGCGAAGGATTAGTTCATGTAAGTCAACTTGATACTAAACACATTGAAAAACCAAGTGATATTGTTAAAGAAGGCGATGAAATTATAGTTAAGGCAACTGGATATGATAAAAGAGGTAAACTAAATTTATCTAGAAAAGAAGTAATATCAGATAAAAAAATAAAGTAATATGTATAAAGAGAACTATATTTCTCTTTTTTTAATACTTTTTGTGTTATTTCTATAATAAAACTAAACTATAATTATACATAATTATTTTGGCATACAAAACTTTAACAATTTAAATAAACTGAAAAGTATGGCTTTAGTGTCAATCTAACGCGTGTGTTTAAAAAAATTTAAATCTATCTCTACATAATTATCGGATCAATTAAAATCATATAAAAAAGGTTAAACAAAATTAACCTTCTCTTTATTTAAAGCCTTTTAGTTCGACTAATTTTCTTGTGGTGC
>CALVOQ010000065.1 GCA_944350335.1 uncultured Bacilli bacterium | reverse complement strand
ATCAATAGAAAATCTCTATAAAATAAGGGTTTATCTACTTCTTATAATTGCCCACCATTCTTGATAGCAGCTTGAGCTGATGCAAGTTTTGCAATAGGAACTCTAAACGGACTACAAGAAACGTAATTTAAGCCTGCTTTATAACAAAATTCAACACTAGAAGGTTCCCCTCCATGTTCACCACATATACCAAGTTTTAAATCACTTCTTACACTTCTTCCTTTTTCCGTAGCTATTTTAACCAATGAACCAACACCACTTTCATCAATTCTAGCAAAAGGATCAGATTCAAACACCTTTTTCTTGTAATAATCATCTAAGAATTTACCAGCATCATCCCTACTAAAACCAAATGTCATCTGAGTCAAATCATTAGTACCAAAACTAAAGAACTCTGCAACACTTGCAATTTCATCTGCAGTTAACGCAGCTCTAGGAATTTCAATCATAGTACCAACTTTATAATCTAAGTTAACACCACTATTAGAAATAATTTCTTTTGCTGTATCGTCAACAATGGATTTAACAAATTTAAGTTCGTTAACATGTCCAACTAATGGAATCATAATTTCAGGAGTAACATCTATTCCTTCCTTTTTAATGTTAATTGCAGCTTCAATTACTGCCTTAGTTTGCATTCTAGCAATTTCAGGATAAGTAATGGCAAGTCTACAACCACGATGTCCCATCATAGGATTAAACTCTTTTAATTCATTAATTCTATTTTTTAAAACATCTATAGTAATATTTAAACTATTAGCAAGTTCACTAATTTCTTCATCAGTATGAGGTAAAAATTCATGTAGAGGTGGGTCTAAATAACGAATAGTTACAGGATAACCTTTCATAACCCTATATAGTTCTTCAAAGTCGCCTCTTTGAAGTGGTAAAATCTCATTTAATGCCTTTTCTCTTTCTTCTACTGTATCAGACAAAATCATCTTTCTAACTTTAAATATTCTATCTTTTTCAAAAAACATATGTTCTGTTCTACATAGACCAATTCCTTCTGCACCCAAATCCAATGCTTGTTTAGCATCTCTTGGAGTATCCGCATTTGTTCTAACTTTCATAGTTCTTATTTCATCAACCCAACCCATGAAAGTTCCAAAGTCACCACTAATGTTTGGATCAACCGTTTTAATCTCACCAGCATACACTTTACCAGTACTACCATCTATACTTAAAATGTCTCCTTCATTAAATACAGTTCCATCTTTTAAAGTAACTGTTTTCCTTTCTTCATCTATTTTTGCATCTGAACATCCACATACACAGCAAGTACCCATTCCACGTGCTACAACGGCAGCGTGGCTAGTCATACCACCACGACTAGTAATAATACCATTAGCTAAATTCATACCTTCAATATCTTCTGGAGATGTTTCTTCACGAACTAAAAGAATATTTTTAACACCATTCTCACTTGCTTCTTTAACATCTTCAGCATTAAAATAAATATGACCGCTTGCAGCACCTGGGCTAGCAGCAAGACCACTAAATATAGAAACAGCATTTTTAAGTTCAGAAGCATCAAACATAGGATGCAATAACTGATCAAGACTACGAGGATCAACCATCATAACAGCTTCTTCTTTAGTAATTAATCCTTCATTAACTAAATCAACTGCAATTTTAATCGCTGCAGCACCAGTTCTTTTACCATTTCTAGTTTGCAACATAAACAATTTACCATTTTCAATTGTGAATTCCATATCTTGCATATCTTTATAATATGTTTCTAATAAATTAGCATTTTTAACAAACTCTTCATAAACTGAAGGCATTGCTTCTTTTAGTCTATCTATAGGTTCAGGAGTTCTAATACCTGCAACAACATCTTCACCTTGAGCATTTATCAAGTATTCCCCAAACAATTTCTTTTCACCAGTCGCAGGATTACGAGTGAATGCAACACCAGTGCCACTAGTATCTCCCATATTACCATAAACCATTTCTTGAACATTTACAGCAGTACCCCAAGATGCAGGAATATCATTAAGTCTTCTATAAGTAATTGCGCGCTCATTGTTCCAACTTCTAAATACGGCTTTAACTGCCTCAATCATTTGTTCTGTAGGATCCATTGGGAAATCTTCTCCCATTAATTCTTTATAAATCCTTTTATATTCCCCAACTACTTCTTTTAAGTCTTCACTAGTGAGTTCAGTGTCTAACTTAACACCTTTCTTTTCTTTAAATTCATCAAAGAAACCTTCAAAATTACTTTTAGGCAAATCTTTAACTACATCACTAAACATTTGAATAAATCTTCTATAAGAATCATATGCAAATCTCTCATTACCAGTGTTTTCACTCATAACCTTTGCAACTTCATCATTCATACCTAAGTTAAGTACAGTATCCATCATACCAGGCATACTTGCTCTAGCGCCACTTCTAACACTTACTAAAAGTGGATTAGCTTCATCACCAAACTTTTTACCAGTGATATTCTCAAGTTCATTTAAAGATGACATAATCTGAGAAATAATTTCATCATTTAACTTCTCTCCATCTTCGTAATACTTAATACAAGCTTCAGTTGTAACAGTAAACCCTCTAGGAACAGGCAAACCAATTTTAACCATTTCAGCTAAATTAGCACCTTTACCACCTAGTAATTCACGCATATCCTTGTCGCCTTCACTAAACATGTAAACATATTTCATATTCATCTCTCCTCCTTATTTATACTATTTACATCAATTTTAAGTACCTTTTCTAAATAACATTTACCACATAAACTTTCATATTGTACCTTATCTACTCCATCTATTGCAACTTGACTACCCGTACTCACAAACTCTCCATTGACCATTCTACCATTAAACTTTGCCCTTTTACCACATCTACATATAGTATAAAGTTCTTCGATAACATCAGCAATTTCAAAAAGCCTTAAACTTCCTGGAAACGCTTCAGTTTTAAAATCACTTCTAAGTCCATAGCAAATAACTGGAATATTATATTTTTTAGTAAATAAGAATAATTCATCTACGTGTTCTTTATTTAAAAACTGTGCTTCGTCTACTAATACGCACGATATATTATTTTTATAACAATTATGTAAAAAAGATTTTATATTGTCATAATCTCTAATTAAATAGTCAACTTTTCTAGAAAGCCCAATTCTAGAAACTATAGTATCACTACCTTTTGTATCAACAAAAGGTTTAATAATTACAACTTTCATACCTCTTTCCTCATAATTATTAGCAACTTGTAATAAAAGAGTCGTTTTACCACAATTCATCGCGCCATATCTAAAATATAATTTACTCATGTTTTTCCTCCTCGCTTCTAGGATGACTATGCAAATAAACATTCCTTAACATTTCATCAGTAACATGAGTATAAATTTCAGTACTACTCAAATTCTCATGTCCTAACAAAAATTGTACACTTTTAAGGTCTAACCCCTGTGCTAATAAATGAGTTGCAAAAGTATGTCTCAAAGTATGAGGATGAACATTCATTTTTACACTCGTATTTTTAAGTATCTTGTTAATTATATTTCTAATAGACCTATCACTAATTTTACCACCAAATTTATTTAAGAACAAGAAATCACAGTTATTTTTGTCAAGCAATTTACGTCTTAAATTACTAACATATTTATTCAAAGCTTCTTTGCAATATTCACCATAGTAAACAAATCTTTCCTTATTACCTTTTCCATGAATTCTTATAATACATTCATTAGAATCAATATCACTTATTTTAATATTAACAAGTTCACTGACACGAACGCCAGTTGCATAAAGCATTTCAACAATTAGTCTATTTCTTTCACCAAAATCTCCTTCACTACTAACAGCAATAATTTCTTCCAAATCACTGTAATTTAAAAAAGAAGGCAAAGTCTTAATCCTTTTAGGAAGTTTAAAATTAACCATAATATTTTTATAATTACTATTTTTACTCAAGAACTTAAAATAACTTTTTAAAGTACTAATTTTCCTAGAAATAGTGCTATTATTTTTACTATATAAATACTTATAATAACTTTTAATATCATTATGAGTAGCATAAAAGACATCTTTAAGTTTAGTTACAAACAAAAACTCTTCTAAATCTTCCCTATAACTTTTAATAGTGAGTTTAGAATAATTTCTTTCATTTTCCAAATAATTTAAAAAATCAACATAACTTACATTCATAAGACAATTATCACACAAACATATTTTTAGTGTCAAGAATTAAATAAATATTTAAAAAACACAACTTTTTTCAAAGTTGCATTTAATTACATTTTAATTATTGACACTTGCACATGTACTAGGTAACTCTACTATATATGGATTAATTGCCGTTCCATCTCCTCCAGAAAAGAGAACACAAGATTTTAAAGATATTACCGGACGCACACCACAGCCACTATCAACCCAATCATTGCTCAATTTACCGGTACTAGACGAGCCACCAACAAAAAATACAATAGCATTGCTCCCGTCCCAATTTGAAGGACTCATTGTCCACCAGTAACTTCTCACACTTGATGCGTTCTGCATTATATAATAATTTGAATTATTTGTAGACCATAACCCTCCGGCATAATTTATCTCATCTGCTGTAATTAATCCTATTGGATATGTTAATGCACCATTTCCTACCATTGAACTAGCAGTAAAAATGTCATTTACATTACTGCATATAAATGTTGGCGTTTGATTGCTTCTTAGTCTTTCAAATGTAGAGTAGTGAAATCCACTTCCTGTTGCACTCCATGTATCCTCGGCATCAATAGTTCTATCATTACAATATATTGCTGTCTTACTTATATATCTATCATAATTTTGTAATAAATTAGTTTGATACCATGTATCTAATGTGGTTTTTATTTCACTACTTGTACTTAACCCATGTTGTTCCCCTATTGTATACATATATCCTACATATGAACTATTATCTCTACTTCCATTAAATGCTTGAGAAGTACTTATAAATGCTGAGGTATCATCTGCACTAACGCCTGCATATATAAGACGTACACTATTGTCTTCGTTTATTCTTACTATTCTCCACCATAGTTCTTGTCCACTACTATTTGTTCCAAACTT
>CALVOQ010000064.1 GCA_944350335.1 uncultured Bacilli bacterium | reverse complement strand
AATGATAAACCAAATGATAAGTATTTTCCAAATAAATCCGTTTGATTTATACTTATCTTAATACACCTATAAAAAATCGTTATAAATAATGTTGTTACTATTAGGACTCCTATTATTCCAAATTCTTCACATATAATTGAAAAAATAAAGTCTGTTTGAGGTTCTGGTAAATAAAAATGTTTTTGTCTTGAGTTTAAAAAACCAAATCCAAGTAATCCGCCCGGTCCAATTGCATACAAACTTTGTATTATTTGAAATCCACTACCTAATGGATCGCTCCATGGATTTAAAAATGATGTTATTCTCTTTAATCTATATGGTGCAGCTAAAATTAACCCTATTATTCCGACAAGACCAAGTAAACCTAGTTTAATAAATATTCCTAGTTTTGTACCAGTTATAAATATTAGACCTATAAGAGCTATTACTATTACCATTCCTGTTCCAAAGTCGGGCTCTAACATTATTAAACCAAAAAATACAACAATCACTAATAAAACTGGCCATATAAACTTTTTTGTTTCTTTTTTATCTTTATCATTTTTAGCCAAGAACTTTGAAATGAAAATTACTAATCCTATTTTAGCTAATTCGCTAGGTTGAATTCCTAAAGAACCTATCCCAAACCAGCTCCTTGATCCATTTCTTTCTACACCAATCCCAGGAATGAGGACAAGCACTAATAATAAAAAGCAAACGCCTAATATGAGGTTTGCTTTTTTCTTATAAAATTCATAATTTATCTTAGATATTATGCTTATCACTATTAACCCTAATATAAAAAATATACTTTGATTTATTACGTACTTGAATGGGTTATTGTACTTATATTCAGCCCATATATAACTTGAACTATATATCATTATAATTCCAAAGATAGTAATTAGTAATACTGCAAGTGATAAAATTTTATCTTTTTTCAAATATAATCCCCCTTTTTATGTTATAGCCAAACACCGTAGTAAACTGCAATCATTCCTAACATAAATCCTACTATCCAAAAAAGTTTTACTATGTCTCTTTCTTCCCAACCTAATTGTTCAAAATGATGATGTAATGGTGCCATTCTAAATACTTTTTTATTAAACTTTCTTATAGATATTATTTGTATTAGACTTGATAATGTTTCTGCAATAAAGACTCCACCTATTAATGCCAAACTTAGTTCATGCTTTGATAATATTGCTATTGATGCTAGTGTTGCACCTAATCCTAATGAACCAGTGTCCCCCATAAATACTTTTGCTGGATGGGTGTTGTAAACTAAAAATCCTAATAATGCTCCTACAAGTATGAAACAAAAAATTGCCATTTCTTGGTATCCCTCAACCCAGCTTGTTCCCCATGTTATTATTCCAAAACTCATAAAAGCTATTGCTGATAAACCTGCGGCTAGGCCGTCTTCACCATCAGTTATATTGACTGCATTAGAAGTTCCAACTAGTAAAAAAAGTATAAATAATCCATATGTCCATTTTAAATCTACACTAAAATTAAGCGATGTTATCTCTAGTATGGTCTCTCCGCCACTTCTCATATAAATATAGAAAAATACTAAAGCAATAAATACTTGCGCGATTAATTTTTGTATTATACTTAAGCCATCGTTGTTGTGTCGTTTTATTTTTAAATAATCATCTATAAAACCTAATAATGAGTATGAAACGAAAACGAACATCACTATTAGTAAGTTATACGAAAAGTTTAAACTCCCCCTTATATAAAGTAATATCATTGTTATTACAGTTGGAATTATGAATATTAAACCACCTATAGTGGGTGTACCTTCTTTTAATAAGTGTCTCTTTGTTATGTGAGTACTTATCACTTGTCCAAATTTTATTTTTCTTAAAATAGGAATCATGAAATACCCTAAAATTACTGTTATGAAAAAACCTAACATTAAGCCTAATATTGATTTTGCTAAAATTAACATAGTTATCTCTCCTCGTATATTAATTATACTCTTTTAAGCAAAAAATCTAAAGTTTACTTTACTATTTTATGTCAATTTAACATTATTTTGATTATGCTTCCTTCTTTTACTCGTGCCCCTGCTGATGGTGATGTGCTAATTACTTTATCACCTGACCCTGAATATTCTATTGTGAACCCGCTTAATGACTTTATCGCTTCTTTTTTTGTCATGTTCACGACATCTGGAACTGTAACATATTTTTGTTCATACCATAGGTATTCTCTTGGTAAGCCTGTTTTGTCTTCTTCTATATCATATAAGTTTATTATTGTCTTTAAGACACTCCCTGCAATAGGTGCGGCTACCGTTCCTCCATATTGTGTAACTCCTTTGGCATTATCTATGGCTATGTAAATAACATATTCTGGATCATCGGCTGGCATAAAGCCAATAAACGATAGAACATAATTTCCTACCATATATTTTCCATCACTTCCTACTTTTTGTGCAGTTCCTGTTTTACCACCAACTCTATAATTTTCTATATAAGCATTTCTTCCACTTCCGTTTGCAACAACACTTTCTAAAACATATTTTACTACATCACTTGTTTCTTCACTTATTACATTTTCTTTTTTTATTATCGGTAAAAATTCATCAATTATAACCGATGTCTCGGGCTCACTTATAGTTTTTACTATATATGGTTGCATCATTGTACCTCCATTAACTATTGTGGAAACTGATTGTACTTGTTGTA
>CALVOQ010000063.1 GCA_944350335.1 uncultured Bacilli bacterium | reverse complement strand
AATAATTTTTTCAAATTTACTCTTAGAATATTTATAACCTTCAACAAAAAGTTTTATGGAAAATATAAGTATAACAATAGTTAATATAATCTGTGTAATTTTTCAACTATTATATTTTCACCTAATAAATTAATATTTCACCACAAAAAAAGCAAAATTTTATAAATTATGCTCTTATTTATCTAATTCTACATTAATTGCTTTATTAATAATTTCCATCGAACTACTTAATTCTGTATAAGCTCTTTCAACTTCAGTAATATCCCAAAATTTAAGTTTACCATTAAAGCTTCCCTCAATATTATTACAATGTTGTTTAATTTTATTTATTTGTTGCTCATCAGAAACAGCAACTACTGCTTGTACTGAAATATCTTGAGAAGCATTCATTAAACTTACAATTAATGAATCAATATGGCCATTATCTTGTACTTCAAATACATATTTTATCTTACCTAAATTACCAACATTAAATTCCCAGATAGCATCTGCTATTTTACCAGAATTTTTAATATTACCTTTTACGTCTGTATTATATCCAAGCAAACTGCCTATATTTTTAATATAGTCAATTATTTCATTATGATATGATTTATTATTTACTACTGTTTCTTTTGGTGTATCTTTTTCTTCTTCAGTTGGTTCCATATTTCTTAAACTATCCCAAAAGAAATAATCAACAAATAATAAATTTTCTTCTCTATTATATTTTTCAAAAATGATTTGTTTAATTTCTTTACTATAATTTGTTAACTCAACATATTTTTTCCCTGTTAATTGATAATTGTGCTTTGGCACATTTTTAATTCCTAAATATTTATAAGCGTTTGAGGCGGTTGTGTTCCAAATCATATATTCATTTGGATTTATATAACATAATAATTCACTCATCATCGCAGGGCCAAATCCTTTGATTCTTTCTTTAAAAGTATCCCATCTAACGTCAATCGAATCCTTACCATATAAAAGATACGCGATTGATTCTTTTAGATCTTCAAAACCATTATCGTTTATATATTTATCAATTATATAATGTTTATTACCCCAAATAATCATAGCCCATAGTTTACTAATATATTGATAGAATTCTTCTTCGCTCATAGAAACTATTTTATCTGCAGTATAACTTTTATAGTATTCTTCTCTTTCTAATCTTTCATTTAAATCATTAAAATCATTATCTAAATTGACTCTAGATAAATAATTATCTAAATGTTTATATAATAATTCTTTATTCATTTTGACCTCCAATTATATTAATATTATCACATTTCATTCATACTATTAAATTTTTTTTCTCTTTTTGATAAAAATATTTTTGTTTCTTCAGTTAAAATTTCTTCTGGTAATTCTTTAACACTTGTGCAAAGTTCAAAAAATGTTTTATCTATTTCATTTGCATTTAATTTTATGATAATTTTACCAGTATCTGAATTAAAACAATAAAAATTTGAATCAAACAACCCATGATGATTACTACATAGCCAATCCACCTTTTAAGATAAAATTATCTTTATATTTACTAGCTGATAATCTTTCTATAAACCTATCATACATATATAGTCTAAGTAATGTATTAAAATCTACATCTTTGTCTTTAGAAATATTTTTAAGTTTATCTTTTAATTGCATACTATTCATAAAACACCTCTACATAGCTCATAACTTCATCTTTAATGCCCATCTCATTTGCATAATTAGATAGTTTTACTATATCTTTATCTTTTCTCTTAAGATATTCTCTTATTGAATATTTAATATGTTCTGAATCCATTCTATTTTTAGATCTAATAATATCACATATACATCTTTCTATATCATATACTCGTACTTTGTTTCCCATTGGTGTTTCAACTTCAGTAAGTCCTAGTTTATATGTTTTCTTATCGACATAAAAAACATTATGATTCTTAATTTTATAATTAAAATAATTATTTGGTACTGTTATATCATATTTATCATTTGGTGCTTTAATAGAAAGTCCATGAAAATAAAGTGCAGTCATATGTGAATAAATTACATTTGGAAGTTCTAAATTAAAAACAAAATAACTATCTTCTATTTTACTAGAATCAATATAAATACCATTGCCTACTTTTTCTATCATACCTTTTTCTTTCATAATGTTAAGATACATTCTATGAATTCCAAGATTAGACAGTTCTTTAGAAGTAACATATCCATTATTCATTTTCATAATTGATTCAATAATTTCAATATTACTTTGCTCTTTAAGTTCTTTTATTGTCATCCTTTCCATAATTTTCCTCCTTTGACAAATCTAATGAAATCATAACATTTATCATTAGTTTTGTCGACACAATACAAAAATAAAGATTAGAGTGTGCTCTCTAATCTACTTTTTTAAGTTCCTCTTATATAGTGAGAAACACTCGCTTTTTTAAACATAATTTCTTATGTATTTATAATATACCATATATAGGATTAATCATCTAGTTTTATAAAATAAATTTTTGAAATAACTTTTTGTATTTTTTAAATCTGCGTACCTAAAATTACTTAAGTATATTCAAACCCTTTAAAATAAACAAAAATGGAGCCTTTCGGCTCCTTCAGGGGGCAAACTTATATCACGTACTCTAAACTATTTTATATTATCAAATCCTTTATTTTCAAAGGATTTTTGT
>CALVOQ010000062.1 GCA_944350335.1 uncultured Bacilli bacterium | reverse complement strand
ATCTTTCAATTATTTTTTTTGTTTGTGTTTCTTTACCAGAACAATCAGTTCCTTCAATTAATATTAGTTTTGCCATTATTTCCTCACAATCATATTTTTCTAGTTAATTTTTTACCTTCATTAAATTCACAATCCGAAGAACAATTAAAATCATAAAACGTACACCTCGCACCATGAGAATACTTTTCAATATCCTTTGCAAGATAACTATTTGATTCTTCTAAGGCTTTTTTATACTTTAATAAGGTACTCCTAGTTTGTAACATTATTTCAAGTTGTGCCGCCGTACACAATCTTTCCTTGCACTTTAGAATAAAATCTTCATATTTACCAACTTCGCTAATTTTCACGAGTTCGCCTTGAGGAGTAACTTCTTTTACTACTTGCATATCATTCAACCATTCCTCGACTAACTCTGAATCGTCGGCAAGAATTGGTGGAATATAATATTCTTTTTCATCTAGTATTTCTAATTGATAATCTAGCGTCCTATGCCTATGCGCTTGTGCATATTGTGAAAAAGATCCTTTATATAAAGTTGAATAAACATATCCAAAATGTTCTTCTCTTTTTTCTAAATTCTCTCCAAATATAGATAAACTTCTATGTTTTTCGTTTTGCATTAATTGAGGAACAAGCACATTTAATCTATCTAATTCGTCAATAAACTCTTTCATACTTGAAATTAATTTAGATTCAAAATTGTTAGGCTCATTATTATGTTTACTTATATAGTCTATAATCCAAGAAGCTATATAATTGATTTGTCTTAAAGATGTTGAATAAATCATTTGTGTCGGCATAAAAACAGTTACTAAATATCTTGCATTTTCTTGTGCCAGTTTTTGAATTTTAGCATCATTATAAATATTTCCATATTGTGATTTGATTTTAATTTTGGATATATCAATCCATTTATTATAAAGTCTTTCTTCATCTTCTGTTATAATTGATCCTTCTTGTCTTATAACTGGTGTATATCTCGCTGATTTTTCGCTTGTGGTATATTGATGTTCGTTATTAAGTACCATCGCTAATATTTTAGGTATATTTTGTATATTAAAGTTTATTACAATATGATCATAAACACTATGGTGCCCATTATTTAACGTTATATCAACTCTACGCTTTGTCTTTTCTTCTGGCTCATTTTCAATATGTATAAATCCCTCTTTATCATAACATACACCTGCAATTTTCCCAGATAATTTTATTGCCTCATCTTTATCAAAAGTTCCGTCGGACTTTAAAAACTGGTTAAGCAAAATTTCAACATTGATTTTATTTTTTTTCATATCTTCATCCTTCTAACCACTTTTACTCTTTTCTCATTTATCATAACACAGCAATTATATTAGATGCAAGAGATTTGCTATTTTCTTACTTTTTTGGTAAAATACTTATCACTGGGGTGTAATATGTTAAAAGAAAAAGATATTTTAGATGAAAAAGTAAAACTTTTAAGAAAGAAAAGTCAATTAGTAACTTTTCCTCTATCAAAAGATGATAAAAAATTAATAAAAGACGCGACTGAGTATTTAAGAAAAAGCCAGGATGAAGAATATGCAAAGGAACACAACATTCGCGGGGGTATGGGCCTAGCATTTGTTCAATTAGGAGTATTAAAAAGAATATTTGTAATTTCATATAAACACGATGATGGAAACTTTGAAGAATACGTAGTAATAAATCCAAAAATAATAAGCCACTCAGAAGAACTTATATATGTAGAAGAAGGCGAAGGCTGTTTAAGCGTTAATAGAGATGTTGAAGGCATTGTTCCAAGATATGCGAGAGTTACAGTGGAATATAAAGATATAGATGGAAAAACAATTGAAACAAGAGCCAGAGAAGAAATATCAGTTGCATTTCAACATGAGATTGATCATTTAGATGGAATACTATTTGTAGACAAAATTGACAAAAAAAATCCATTTAACAATGAAGAAAATATGAGACCAATTTAAAGTCTTTTTTTTATTTAAATTTTATTATATAATAACAATATAAGGAGAATAAAAAAATGAAGAAAAATATTTGGAGAATATTATTTTGGGGGATTATTTTATTACTATGTATGACATTGGGTATAGTAGGATTTTTAGAAAATAGAAGGATTAATGAAGAGGCAGAAATCGTATTAAATGACTTAAATAATATTGTTAAGAACTCTTATATTTTAGATAAATATGATTTGCCAAACGTAGAAATCACTTCAAACGTAAAAGGAAACGAATTAATCATAACTTATAGTGGTTCTAGAGAAAATAATTATACTTATACTTTAAAAGATAATATATTAACTACATCTTATGATGCAAGCGATAATATAGGTAGAGACATATTAATTGCAGTTACGGATTCTATTGCAGTTCTTAATGGAGAACGAAGTGGCAATGTATATGAATTATTTCAAACAACAACAATAGATAACTATAAAATTAATGAAGGAATTGAAATATCTACAAATACTAGCGTAGTAGAAGCAAAGCTAGATATAAATATAGCTGTTATACCTTATAGTGCAGAACCAAAAATATCATATTTCTTATATGAAGACTTTAGCGAGGAAGATAAAACAAATTATAATTTGATTAAATCAAAAAATAATTTAATACTTATAAGACAAAATGAATTTGAATTCTCATTAGCAGAAAACAATCAATTAACTAGCGATTTAGAGGAAAGTTTAAAAAACATAATAATTTATTTTTATGGAACTGATTATAGCAATAGACTTAGTAATGTAGATTTTACCAATAAAACAAATTACTCTGATGAAAAAATAGAAGTTACATTTAATCCTGAGAAAAATACTATTGAACAAACAAACATTGATGAAAATTATGAATTTGTAAGAATAAAGATAATAAATGAATAAAAACTGGTTTAACCAGTTTTTTACTTTTCAAATCTAACACTTACGAGTTTACTAACTCCACTTTCTTCCATTGTTATACCATATAACAAATCAACAAATTCCATAGTTTTCTTTTTATG
>CALVOQ010000061.1 GCA_944350335.1 uncultured Bacilli bacterium | reverse complement strand
ACTATGACAGACGAACAAACCAAAAAATTATTTGATGAAAATAGTTTGATTGCAAGTCAAATTATTTGTGAAAAAGCAAGAGATATGGGGATACCAATTGAAATAAATTTTGGTGGTGTTAACAAAAATCAAATTTTATCAGATGGAAATTTATCATATCCACATCCAACTTTTTGGAAAGTAGCAAGTGAAATAGATGGATTACAAATTATTCAAGGAATAGATGCTCATGATTTAAAAGCTTTTGAACAAGTAGATGAGTTTTCTATATCGATTTCAAATATTACAAGTTTAGTCCAAGATAAAATAATAACAAGTTCATATAATCCGGTTGTCGCAAGACAAAATAATTCTAAACTCCAAGATGCATTTAAATTAGGACAAGCCAATGCTTTAACTTTTGAAACTCAAATGGTTAATCAAATGTTAAGTCGAATAAGTTCTCAAATACCACAAGATACAGATAGTTTTACTACTATTATGTATATGGAAAAGGGATTGGATATAACTATGCAAAATTGTGTTGATAATGCTAGTAAAAAAGATAAGTCAATAGTTGATGAATTACCTACTATTGCCGAATCTAATAAAATTAGTATTGCAGATAAAAAAGGAAAAATTGATAGAAAGAAAAAAGCTATTGAAGAAACTAACCAAGTTCTAGCAAATCAACAAAGAACTATTGAAACAGTAAAAGGAACAATTAAAACTGCCGTAGATATGGGGTGCGAAACAAAAGAAGAAATATCTAATATATCTACTCAAATTACGGAACATAATACAACAAATAATAATCAGAAAAAAATCACAATAGAACAAAGCATTTCTAGTTTTCAACAAAGCAAAGGAATGTCTAATGGATATACCGAAACTATGGGGCAAGTATACCAATTAAAAAGAACTAATAGCAATAATAATAATTCAAGTAATGGATTTGTTAATGTTTTATCATTAACATTAATAGTAACGTTTATTATCGGTGTTTCAGTTGGAATTGGTTATATGTTATTTAAATTAAGTATAGGAGGTTAATACTTTATGAACTATGATTTGCTATGGAGTTTGGATGAATATAATTCTATTTTAAAATATAAATGGAACACATTTAAAAGAATCAATTTATTTTTAAGTGAAGAATTAACTAATAGAGAAAAAAATTATAAAGGACAAGGAAAAAGTATTCCGAGAAATGAAGAAGAATTTGTAGAAACTATAGAAAATATAATTACATTATATAAAACGATTAAAAAAAATTATATTTTAAATGGTAGTCAACAAATAGAACATAAATTATATCGTGGTACAAGAAATAATAGTAATCATCTAACGTTTGCTTCAACAACAGCTGATTTATCAATCGCATTAAGTTTTCTAAATGGTATTGATAATGGAAAAACAGAAACAGATTTACTTTTGGAAATTCAACCATCAAATGTTCCTTATTTAGAAATAGAAAAATATGTTTCTGCCAGTTCAGGAGGTGATTTGAACGAAAGTGAGATATTATTTGCCCCATGTTACCAAAAACTTGAAGAAGAAATTAGTTTTGATGATTTTAAGCAAACTCTTAATGATACAACATCATTACCTTTAATAATGAAGACTAAATTAAAAAGACTTAATAATTTAGAGTGCAAACGAGTTCAACTAGTGTCTTATTCAAATAATAATATTGAATCAAATATTTCGTTAAGTGAACTTTCTGAAAAATATAATCACTATTTTGAAGCATTATCAAAACTATCATCTTTACCAAAAGAATCATTAGAATTTCAGCATATTTATCAAGAAATAAAGGCCTTTAAAAAAGAATGTTTTTCTTATCTAAACACTCAATTTCAACAAATTGATAAAGAAATTGAACAGTTAGTAAGCCAAAAGACTGATGAAAAAATTGATTTAAATGGAAAATGCTCAATTACCCCTGTTAAAATTGGAAATACAGGGGAAATGTATTTAGTTGTTGATTCCGAAAATAAAGAATACTATTTTAAACCCTCTGTAAATAAAAAGGGTGAAATTAAGAATTATCGAGCTTGTATTCAAGCTTCAGCGTATGATATTCAAAGAATAATTAATCCAAGTCGTGCAGTTAAATGCAATATGGCTATGATTGATGGAAAATTCGGGGCAATTCAAGAAAAGATTAATGTAGATATAACTGTAACTCAAAATTTTAAAAATTATTTTAATAAAAACATAGGACAATTAGATCCAAAAACAATAAGTCAAATTATGGATGAATATTTAGTTGATTATTGTTTATGTAATTATGATTCAAATGCAAATAATTTTGTTATAGATGAGGATGGTAATTTAAGAGGAATAGATAAAGAACAATCGTTTAGATATTTAGGACAGGATGTTCATAATGATATGTTTTTTTCACAAAATTTCAACGAGCAATATGGTGAAAATAAAACAATATATGCAATAATATTTGAAAAAATGCAATCTGGTGAAATATCTAGTAATTATTTGAATGGTTTAATATATAGATCGGCAAGAATTGCTCAAATACCAGATGATAAGTATAGAAATATTTTTAAAAATTATGCTTATGATAAAATGCCGACTCAACAAGAAGCAGAATTATTATTAGATAGAATAGTAGAAAGAAAACAGTCAATAGTTGCTAAAGTAGATTTGTTTGTTGAACAAATCAAGAATGCCAGTTATCAAAAAGGAAATAAGTCAACACAGGATTATGTATTTACAGATGATCTTAAAAATAAAACTCATGAAGAAGCAGAAATATTTATGGAAGAAGAATTTGGTAAAGAAATGGTAAATACTCAGCAAACGGCATATAATAAACCTCATATAAGAACAGAGGTTAAAAGAAAAGTAGAAAAAAGAGATTTAAGATTACAAACGCAAAATAAAACAGAAAAAGAAAAATTAGAAGAAGAAAGACGTGAATTAAGAAGTGTACAATTTAACGAAAAAAGTAAATCAACAATAGTAAATACTCAAAAAGTTCCAACATTAACTGATGTTTTAAGACAGCAACAACTATTACAACAACAGATGATACAGCAGCAACAACAAATTGAAATGGAAGATGAACTTGAGCAACATCACGGGATGAGTATGTAGAATTTAATTATGGATTTAAATAAAAAATGTTTTATTACAAAGGATATATTAGTTAATAAGAAAAAAATAAAATTTA
>CALVOQ010000060.1 GCA_944350335.1 uncultured Bacilli bacterium | reverse complement strand
ACTAAACACCACTCCTTATATAAAACCCATCCGATAACATCTATAAAATTTTATTATTATCAATAAAAGTATACCATCTAAACAAATATATGTAAAGGTTATTTAACTTTCATTGTTATTTAACTTTCAAATGAAAGACTGAATAGTTATAGACATAATTTATATGTGCTTCAAAAAATCGTTTCAAAACACCCAACTATTTAAATAATGCAAGTTGATAAAACCCATATATATTTATAAAACTTGCCAATCTAAAACATCAACACATTTTTTCATCTTCTTATATTAAAGCGAAATAGATTATAACAAACCCACTTCCAAAATATATCCATACAAAAATAACAAATGAAATATAAGTAACATCAAAGAATAAAAATTAAATTTACCAGTTCTAAAATTCGTTCTTCTTTGTTTAACATTATACATCCTTAATTTTGCAAGATTATTAATCTCTTTCATCCTTTTAATCGTTAATCTCAAACTATTTTTTAAAGAGTAAATAACCGCATGATATTTACCAACAATACCACTATGAATATAATCAATCCCTCTGCTAGCTTGACATTTTAAAACTCTATTTTCAGTTGTTATAAGTGCAGGAATAAATCTAAATACATTTCCTATAATTAAAGAAATATAAGAAATATTAAAATTTAAAAAATTAATAGGATTTAACACTTTATAAATACCATAATCAAATTCACTAAGGCTTGTTGTATGAACAAGTAAAGCCAAATATTCAATAATCAAAACAAATTTTAATAAATAAATAAGCGATAATTCTAGACTAAAACCTAAACTAGCAAACATAAAAATCATAAAAACGTATAAATATCTAAATCCATAAAACATACTAAAGAAAAATCTACAAGGCACTTTTGATTCAACAATTTGTAAAATTAAAATTGCTAAAATAAATAAATGTAATTGTAATCCCACACTACCAATCATAATTAATATAAATATAACAAAATTTAAAAGTTTAATAGTAACACTCATATTATGTATATTACTATCGACAGGATAATAAGAACCAAACAAAGAATTAAAGGACATCATTACATACCCCCTTTATCAAGTCTTTAACATCTTTATAATATCTAAAGTTCTTATTATATTTGCCTCTAACCAAATTAGTAAACTTTACAATATCAGGCGAAGAAATATTATATTCACCAAGTTTTAACTCATCATAAAAAAGTTTATTATCGCCAGTCAAAGCAATTCTACCATTATCAAGCACAAAAATATTGCAATTAAATTCGTAAACAAAATTAACATCTCTACTTAAAATAATAATAGTCTTGTTATATTTTTCATTGATAAAATTTAAAATCCTTATCAAGTCTTTTTTCTCACGATAATTCAAATGCAAACTAGGTTCATCTAAAATAATAACTTTAGGATTATAAACTAAAACTGATGCAATACCTATTTTTTTAGCATCACTTAAAGACAAATCATCAACATTTTTACTTAAATAATCTTCTGATAGGCCAACAATTTTAAGTGCATCAACAATTCTAATATTCTTTTTATTAGTTTTATATTTAAAAAATTTAATAGCAAATTCAAGTTCACTCTTAACTTTTTTATTAAAAAACATTTCATCTTTATTTTTATATACAACGCCAATATCAAACCTTAAATTATTAACATTTTTTATATTAGTTCCATCATTGACAAAACTACCAATAGTAATCTTACCTTTAGTTGGTTTCATAATCCCATTAATCAACTGAGCAATCGCGGTTTTTCCACCACCAGAATTTCCCAAGAAAGCATATTTTCCACCACCACTAAGTTTAAAACTAACTTCATTAAGCAAACACTTTTCAGCATATGTCTTTCTATTAACTAACAAGCTAACGTTATCAAATTCTATTTCCATATATTATCCACCAAACTTTCCAAGTCCAAGTAGTAATGATTTACAATACCATAATCCATCAAATATTTATTTACTTCTACAACAAATGGCAAACCAAAACCCAATTTCTTCATTAATTTGTCTTCATTTAAAACATTGATTGTCTTCCCACTTAACAAAATCTTAGCATCATCAAGAATAACAACTTCATTACCATATAAGCACTCATCAACATCATTAGTAAAATTAAAGATAATATTATCACGATCAACAAAATCCTTTAAATTTTTTAAAACAACTAGACGATCTTTAAAATCAAGTTCACATAAAACTTCATCCAACACCAAAATCTTTGGTTCACAAACCAAAGCACTAACAATTTTAATCATAACTTTGTCACTACAACCCAAACAATTTGGATCCTTATCTAATAAATGTGAAATATTAAAAAGTTTAGCATATTTTCCTAAAATGCTCTCCATTTCGCTCTTATTTTTTCCAAGAGATTCCATACCAAAAGCAATTTCATCACCAACAGTTTCCCCCACAAAAATATTTAAATGCTTATTTAAAACAAAAGCCACATTTTTTCTATACTTATTTATATTTTTAGAATTAATCTTTAAATACATTAAAGTTATATATTCATGTTTATTATAAAACAAAAGATTCTTTAACAACTTTTCTTTACCACTACCCATAAATGTTACAAAAGAATTAACTGGATAGCAAAACGAAAGTTCTTTACTTTCATTATACGTAAAATAATTACTAAAATTCATCACAAAACTCCTTGTAACCATTATACAATAAGTATTAACAATATTAAAGTTTTTCTAAACATTCATTATAAACATTGTCTAATGCAGTTTCATAATACACAGTGCCATCAAAATTATTGATTATAACACTAATATCAGCACGATTAAGCTTACTTATAACAACACTATGGATTTTATAATCAAATATTTTCCATAATACAAGCACATCATTACCAAAAGTTTTATAAAAACTACCTAACTGCATTACTTCAACATTATTACTATTTAAAATCTTTAAATTTGTATGTAATTCTTCTAATCTCATACCCTCTCCTATCAAACACAAATAATTTTTTCATACAAATTAACATTACATCTGATAACAAATTTCTTATTAATTAATACATCTTTACAATATCAAAAATAGAATTTCTCTACTATTGAACTTATCATATTATTAAAAAAATAAGGCAGTTCACTACTACCTTAATTATCCATATTATAAAATAAATTAAAAATTATGTCAAACAAAAAATACTCAATATAATTATATTTACAATTATATATAAGTATATCAAAGACATTTAAAAACTGATAAAAATTAT
>CALVOQ010000059.1 GCA_944350335.1 uncultured Bacilli bacterium | reverse complement strand
AATTCTTTGTTCTGTGCTTCGTTTGGTGTTTCATAATCCAAATATATATATATTCTATTGCGCTTTATATTTTCTTTTTCTATTTCTGAATCATCTATTAAATAATATTTTAAATAGTCGTTCTCATTGTAATATCTATCACTTAATTTAATTATTTTTCCATTTATATTTAATTTTAAGTATTCAACATTTAATGTAGAGTTTTTATCTACACTTAAAATGAAATAATATTCTTTATTTTCATACGTATTGTTTACTATATTTACATATGAATAGTCTATTAATTCTGTAACTTGTTCATCTTTAACTGGAATTAAATTGTTTAAGTTAGCCATCTTTTCAACATAAAATGTTAATCTTTTTTGATTGTACGTTTCATAATATTTTGCAACATCTGCGCCTTGACTAATGCTTATTATATTCATAACCGGATAAGTAATAATTATAATGAAAATCAATGCGATAATTTCTATTACACATTTAATTATTTCTCTATTAAAATTCATTTTCCCCCCCTTTTTTGAATTGTAGTTTATAATATCATATTAATTCATTTTTGTAAATTTAAAAACGACATGTTATATGCCGTTACAGATCATTTAGTTTTTGTGTATCAGATAACTTCTTCTTTTTCTTTTTTTCAATTTCTTTTATCTCTACTTTTTCAATTTTTATTTCTTCTTTTTTTTCATCTTTTTCTTCTGAGTTTTCACTTTTTTTTAGTTTTTTATTTTCTTCTTTACTATGTCTATTATCTTCATACTCTTTTATTATTTTCTTGTATAACTTTTTACTTTTGTTTTTACTCGCTAATACACATATCAAAATGATTAATAATAATATACTTTCAGCGCCCAATACAATTATTATGAACTGTAGATTTTTTATATTGGTTTTGTAATAATTTGCTTCTTCATCGGAGTATCTTATTATTGTATTATCTTCTAAATCAATTTTATATAAGTTTTCTTCTCCATTTTCTATATTTAATCCATAAATTAAAGCAAATTGACTGTTTTCTTCTAATTTGTATCCAGTATAAGTTTCTTCGTTTAATGTTATCTCATATGGATTATAGTTTTCTGGATAATCATCGTATTCAAGTGGCAAAATAATTATATTGTTAAAGCTGATTTCAGTATATTTTGTGTATGTGTTTTTTGATTCATCATAAATATAGAGACTTATGTTTTCTTCTCCTTCTATTTTTAGTCCCACTAAAGTTATGTTAGTAATTTCACTTTTAAATGCTGGAATTGTTTCACCATTTATTGTAATGTTTATTTCGCTAAATGTATTGGGTTTAGTGAGTGTAGATGCTCTTTTTACAATTGTACCAGTTTTTCCATCAGTAGTCTCAACTTGTATTGGATTAGGATCTTCCACTTTAACATTTACTTTATATGTTTTTTGACTTCCATTTTCAGCAGTTACTATTATTTCAAAAATATTGTCGCCTTCGCTGACTTCTTTTTCACCAGTACCAGTTAATGTGGCTGCGTTGTCATTAACAGCTGCTTCCAAAGTTATTTTTTCTATATTGCTAGGAACTGATACTGAATATTCTAAGGTTTCCTTATCAAACTCAGGTGTTAATTCATAGTTTCCTACAGTTAATGTTTTTAATGAGTTATCTTTTGAATAAGATGCAATTAAGTCTTCCTGCGTTATTAGTTTTACTGTTTTAGAACCCACGCTTAATGACATCAAACTTTCATCCCATGCATAAGCACGATAAGATTTTACACCTATTTTTACACTTCCTGACCTTAATGCTTTAAATGTATATGTGTAGCTTTTAGACTTAGTACTACCATTACCGTAGTCTACTACATTTGATTCTCCACTTTGTAATTTTACTTTATTAGAATCATAACTTATGGTGTACTGCCAACTTCCTAATGCCTCAGAAGAAGAAATTGTTACAGTAACTTTAAAAGTATTGCCTACAACCACCGTACTGGCTGAACTTGTCACTTTGATTGTTCCACTTGCTGCTTCTAGCTCTAATGTTCCGGTAAAAGTTAATATTATTCCAAATAATATGATTAATATTTTTTTCATTTTTTTGTCTCCTTTCTATAACTTTATCTCGTTAAGTAAATGTTTCTGTACTCTTAATAAATCCAGTATTGTAACAGTATTATCCGCATTAGTATCTGCTGCTTGTAAATAACTTTCGTTAAGTTTGCTAGAGTTTAATAGATGCTTTTGTACTCTTAATAAATCTAGTATTGTAATGTCACCATCTCCATTTGTATCTCCAGTTACAACTATCAAAAATGTTTTGCTTTCTCCATTTGAACTAGTTATTTCTAATGTTTGACCTGTTGCAAATGTAGAATTAGTAGATATTGTTGCACCTGATGCATCTTCGTATATTATATTTGCATTCGGATCTGCTTGTCTAATATTTAATATAAGTGAATTAGCTGTTGTATTTATGCTAATATTTTTCATATAATTATCTGTTACTTTAACACTTAATTTAGAAAGTATATCATCTAATGTAGTTACTGAATCTACTTTAATTATATGTATTGTGTATGTTCTTTGATGTCCACTTTGAGCTGTTACGATTAGACTTATTGTTGTTTTTTCACTTTCCAATTTTACTGTTTCATCATATTTTACCGTAGATGTATCGGCATTTGTTTCTGCATTAATGTTAACTGTTTCCGTATCTTTTGTCACGTAAAAATTGTATTCTGTAACATCTGGGTCAAAATTATCAATATTTTTATCGTTTATCTTTACAATTTTTAATGATGTGTCTGTGTTTGCGATATTTGGCAACCCCGTTGATTCAGGCATGTTATTATATACTGGTATTTCAAATGTATATGAGTTATCTAATAGCCCTAGTTCTACTATTGTGTCATACATGCTTTCGCCTTCTTGAGTTGGTGCCATTATGTTAGACATAAATTGGTTAGTATAATATGGCGCTGAAGCAGTATTAAACTTTTGATAATAAAGAGTATTTTGTCCACCACCTATGTAATTTGTTGCTATGAATTGTGCGCCTCCAATTATTGCGTCTTTTCTAGATTTCCATGGTCTTCCAAATGTATTTGAACCACCACATTCAACTCCTGCAGCATATTTTAGTCCTTCCATCCATGAACTATTTGCACCGATGTTATAGTAGTTATAATATCCTGTTAATAAACAAGTTCCATAGTATCCAGTGTATGTCCCAGTAATAGCGCCATAATCTTCATTCGCGCCACCTTCTTTATATACTCTTGCTGCTAGATGTAATGGACTTACATTATATTTTTCTGCTGCTTCCATAAAGTATGCTATATACTCATCACTTGCTAAATATGATGAACCAAAAAATGTCTTTAAAACTTCTTCTGTATGATATTGTTTGTTGTAAGCTAAATCTTCAAACATAAATATAAAAACATCACTTAAAAAGTTTCTTGGGTCTAAAAAGTATGCATCTACTGCACTATTGGTCATATACCAATTTCCACCTTC
>CALVOQ010000058.1 GCA_944350335.1 uncultured Bacilli bacterium | reverse complement strand
CCAACAGGACCAACAGGACCATAAAAATATTTTACTAAATAAATCAATATGGAGGAAATTAAATATATGAATAAATATAAAGTTTGCGTTTATGCAATAACAAAAAATGAAGAAAAATTTGCCGAAAGATGGTATAAATCTATGAATGAGGCAGACGAAATATATGTGCTAGACACCGGTTCAACAGATAATACAGCATCCATATTAAAAAAACTTGGTGCCATTGTTGAAGTAAAAAAAATAGAGCCTTGGAGATTCGATAATGCTAGAAATGCATCGTTGGATTTAGTTCCAGAAGACACGGACATATGTGTATGCACGGATTTAGATGAAGTTTTTAATCCAGGGTGGAGAAAAACTCTAGAAAATATTTGGAACGAAAATACTAATAGAGTACATTATAATTATAACTGGAGTTTTTATGAAAACGGTGAACCAGCAGTTAATTTCTATATTAGCAAAATACATGATAGAAAAAATTATTTTTGGAAATACCCAGTGCATGAAATATTATGTACAAAAAATGACGTTGAAAATACTATAACTACAGATGAGATAATTTTAAACCATTATCCCGATTCAACCAAATCGAGATCTAGCTATTTAGGTTTATTAGAATTATCAATTAAAGAAAATCCTAATGATGATCGAAATATGCATTACTTAGGAAGAGAATATATGTTTTATAGCAAATGGAAAAAATGTATAAAAACATTAAAAAAACATTTAAAACTTAAAAGTGCTATTTGGAAGCCTGAACGTGCGGCATCAATGAGATTTATTGGCAGAAGTTATAAAGCACTAAACAAATATGAAAAAGCAGAAAAATGGTTTAAAAATGCCATTAATGAAACACCTAATTTGAGAGAACCATATTTGGAGATGGCACTTTTAAAATATGAACAACAAGATTGGCCAAAAGTAGAATACTATGTGAAAAAATTATTAGAAATAAAACAACATGATAAAATATATATTAACGAGCCAAATTGTTATAATGAAACTCCATATGATTTATTATCATTAAGTTATTTTTATCAAGAAAAGTATGAAGAAGCACTAGAAGCAATAAAAAAAGCAATTAAAATTAATGACAAAGATGAACGATTAAAGAATAATTTAATTTTAATAGAGGCAAAAGTGAAGTAATAATCAGAATCTTATATTAGTAATAGAAAAGTTCTCTAATATAAGATTTTTTTATGAAAGCGTTTGGCCAAAAAAAGATAATAATATAAGTAGATAGTAAAACTATCTAGAAAGGAAACGAATATGAAAAAGATTTTTTTATTTTGCTTGCTTTTAATACCTCAAATGAAATTAAAGGCAGAAGAAACATGGAGCAAATGGTCGCAAGACAAGCCAATTGGTGAAAATATTATCATAGAAACGGAGGAAAGGTATAAATGGTATAAAAATGAAGAAAAAGTTGATTATATAAGATCAGATGATGAACATAATTGTGAATATTTAGATAAAGATAATTATATTTTAAGTAATTGGGTCTTTTCGTACGATTTACCGGAATACAAAGAATATAGAATGATAGAGAATGTTGAATTGAGACATAATAAAGACATTAATTTAATTAAGACACTTAATATATTTAATATGATTTCAAGTGGTATAATAAATATTACTGAAATTAAATTGACAAGTAATGAAACAAGACTAGAATATGGACTTATAGACCATACAAATTCTTATACAAAAAAAATTGATAAATTAAACGACGATATAACAGATGAAATTGCTATTGATTTAAGGAATAATGATAAGCTTTTAATAACACTCTATGATTTTAAGGAAATAGAAAATATGAAATTAGAAATATATTATATAAATGATAACATTAAAGTTGACCAATTTAGTATTTTGAGTAAACATGATCCACACAATTATATGTTATTTCAAAATATAACTAATAAAAATTATATTGTAAACTGCAGTGAAAAAGTATGTAAACTAAGTATTGATTTGGAGGAAACAATAAAGAATAATGCTATAGAAATTCCTATTAGTTTTTATAAATATCAAGATAAATTATACAAATGCATAAATATTGAACAAAATTATTTAGAAGGGTATCACAGTTATATAGAAGGTTATGAGAAAGACGAGACTAGTAAATTAATGTTCTATCGATATAAGATAAATAAAAATGATCATTTATTAAACAAAATTGATGAAATAATTTATAATCAAAAAGAAACAGATGACAAAAATAACGAATATATCAATGATAAAAAGAGCAATAGCTTAATTTCATATGCTAGCGAAAAAAATACAAAAACAAACCAAAAGTCATTAGTAAATAAAGTTTTAATTTTTACAATTATTTTTTTATTAGTAACTACTATTTCGTTAATTATCAAAAAAATTGTAAATAAATATCGAACGAAATAATATTCTAAGTTTGTCGAAATTGTATAATTAATTTCTAAAATCATCTATATTAAATAGGCAGGTGATAATATGCTTAAAATTGATATGGAGTTTAGGAAAGGTATATTATTTATAAGAATAATAGGAAAATTAAATAAATATACCATAAATGATTTTAGCGATAATGTCATACCAGTAATTTTGAAACATGGCTTAAAATATTTAGTAATTAATTTAGATAAGTTAGAATCCATTGATTCTTATGGAATAAAAGAATTAATAAAAATTAATGATCTAGTAACTAAATGGAACGGAAAAGCAACGCTATGTAGTATCAATGAGTATATGAAAGAAAATATATATAAATCAGATTTAACTGGAAGATTTTTTGAAACAAGTGATGAATTAACTGCGATTGAGGTGTTTAAAATATGAGCAATGAGATTATGGAGTTAATAAGAACTAATGAAAAGTTGATTTATAAAATTGCTAGTAGATTTAGTAATAGTTATCCAATAGAAGATTTATATCAAGTTGGTGTGATTGGATTAATAAATGCTTATAATAATTATAATCCTGAAAGAGGTGCTAAATTTACAACGTATGCATATCAATACATAATAGGAGAAATGATAGAATTTGCTAAAAAAGATAGAACCATAAAAGTCAGTAAAGACTCATTAAAAATATATAAATCATATGAAAAAGCAAGAGAACTTTTATCACAAAAAATGCAAAGAACACCTACATTTAGTGAGATATGTGAATTTTTAGAATTGGATGAATCACTAGTAATTGAAGCAATAAGGACAAGTGAATTTGTACTAAGCACTGATTCATTTTTAAAAGGTGACGAAGAAACTACATTTATACAAACTTGTGGAGAAGATAGAAGAGAAAGCATAGATGCCTTATTAGATTTGAAAGAAGAACTCATGAAACTCAGTGAAGAAGAACGACAATTAATGGATTTAAGGTATTTCAAAGATTATACTCAAAGCGAAACGGCAAATGCTTTAGGTATAAGCCAAGTACAAGTTTCTAGATATGAAAAACATGTTTTAGCAAAAATAAAGAAAAACATGGTATGTTAAAAAGAAAATAACTCATAATAATTATAGGTGAAA
>CALVOQ010000057.1 GCA_944350335.1 uncultured Bacilli bacterium | reverse complement strand
AATGAAAATTTGACAAAAAAATAGCCATTTTTCAATGGATTGTGCAATTTTATCTTTTCAAAACTGATAAATTCCCGTCAACGCTCCATTTGACTTTATATAATTATTATGTTAATATTTAATTCATAAATGCAGAGAAAAGGGCATGGTTAATATTTTGTATTTGTAGAGAGTTAGTGATTGGTGAAAACTAACAATACGATTATTAATTTCTTCCTTAGAGCAGTGTAGGAAACTACTACCGGTTAATACCGTTATTCTAATTAAGATAAAGAAAGGATGGTACCGTGCGTTTGCACTCCTTAAACCATTCTTTTTTATTTATATAAAGAAAGGGTGAAAGAATGATTGACATTAATTTAATTAGAGAAAATAGGGATTTGGTAAAAGACAATATTAAGAAAAAGTTTCAGGATGATAAGATTCCATTGGTTGATGAAATCTATGAACTTGATTTGAGATTTAGAGAAACTAAAAGTAAAGCTGATAATTTTAGGAGTGAAAAAAATAAACTAAGTGATAGTATAGGTGCACTTATGCGTGAAGGTAAAAAAGATGAAGTGGGTGCAGTTAGATTAGAAATATCAAAGATTGATGATGATATTGAAGAACTTGAAAAAATAGAAGAGGAACTTGAAGTTTTAATTAAAAACAAAATGATGGAAATACCTCAAATAATTGATGCAAGCGTGCCTATTGGAAAAGATGATACTGAAAATGTAGAAATTGAAAAGTTTGGAGAACCTATAGTTCCAGAATATGAAATACCTTATCATGCGGATATTTTTGAAAGTATAAATGGACTTGACAAAGATAGTGCTGGTCGTGTGAGTGGAAATGGTTTTTATTATTTAATGGGTGATGTTGCAAGACTTCATTCTGCTTTAATAAGTTATGCTAGAGATTTTATGATTAGTAAGGGTTTTATATATTGTGTGCCACCTTTTATGATTAGAAGTGATGTTGTTACTGGTGTCATGAGTTTTGAAGAAATGGACAATATGATGTATAAAATAGAAGGGGAAGATTTGTATTTAATTGGTACGAGTGAACATTCTATGATTGGTAAGTTTAAAGGACAAATTGTAAAAGAAGAAGAACTACCTATTACTTTAACGTCATATTCTCCTTGTTTTAGAAAAGAAGTAGGGGCGCATGGAATTGAAGAAAGAGGTATTTACAGGGTACATCAATTTGAAAAACAGGAAATGGTTGTCTTATGTAAACCAGAAGATGCAATGGATTGGTATAATAAAATGTGGAGCTTTACTGTTGAGTTTTTTAGAAGTTTAGATGTGCCAGTTAGAACTCTTGAGTGTTGTAGTGGAGATTTAGCAAACTTAAAAGTAAAATCATGTGATATTGAAGCTTGGAGTCCTAGACAACAAAAGTATTTTGAAGTCGGATCTTGTTCAACTTTAGGTGAAGCTCAAGCTCGTAGATTAAGTATTAGAATGAAAACTAATAGTGGTAATAAGTATGTTGCAACACTCAATAATACTGTCCTTGCAACTCCTAGAGGTTTAATTGCTTTAGTTGAAAATAATTACCAAAGTGATGGAAGTATAAAAGTTCCTGATGCTTTGATACCTTATATGGGTGGTATTAAAACTATTAATCCTAAAAAATAGATGATTATATTTAAATAAACTAATTAAGAAAAAAATGAAATGAGTTAATGCGTGTTAGTAATAGAATGACAAAATAATTACAAATATTATGGTTTAAAAACCAATAAAGGTCATATATTTAAATGAGGTGTATTGATGAAAAAAACGTTTGAATATATTGGCCTTTTTGTATTCGTTATTTTTAGTTTTTATTATACTGAAAAAGTTGTTAAACTTGTCAACGATAATGATCCATTGATGGAAAAGATTTCACTTTATGCTGATGAAACTAATCGTGCGTGTGTTGAAGGTTATACAACTGAAGATGGAATAATTCTTGGTGTAAGTGGTTTGATTGTAGACGAAGATAAGAGTTATTCAAATATGAAAGGTTTTGGTTATAGTGAAGAATTATTTGTTTTTGAAGAAGATTTATGTTCAGTTAATAAAAGTGAATATATAGATGAATATATTATAAAAGGTAATGAAAGTAAAAATGCAATTAGTTTATTAATTTTGGTTGATGATGCTAAACTTCTTAGTGAAATAAATGGAATTGCAAAAGCCAAAGGTGTTAATTTTGGCTATGTCGTATCTGGTGAAGTTTTGAAAGAGAATAAGGAATTATTTGCTAAATTATTACGTGATGGCAATGATATTTTATATGGTGGGACGAATGAAGATGATTTTGAAATGTTTTATAAAATTATAAATGAACTTGGCAATGATACTTATTGTATTTATAATGGTCATGATGTAATTAGTTATTGTAGTAAAGAAAACGTTAATTCGGTTAAAACTGATTTTATTTATAATAAAAATGTACTTTTAAATATTAAAAGTACACTAGAAAAAGGAAATATTTATATTATAAAAGAAAACAAATTTGTCATTGATGAACTTAGTAGTACAATAAGTCATATCAATGGTAAAGGTATCAATATATATACTCTCACTAATTTATTAAGTTAGTTTTTTAATTTTAATGAATATACTGGTTTTTGTGCTTTTCCCATTTGTTCATAACTCAGTGAGTCAAGTAAATGCATCGGATTTTCATTTGGTTTAAATGTTACTAAGTTTGAAAATATATCAATTAGTTCTTTATCTATACCGACATCTAACAAATAGTTCAAATATTGATAAAATTCAGATAAATTAAAACTATTAACATTTTCTCCATACAAGAAGTTTAATATCATCATTGCATAACAATACAAATCACTATCTTCATTAGGTTGTACGTATCCGCCTACACTTAATGTGTCTATAACATGATACTTGCTTTTGTCTAATTTGCCAAATAAAGAAGATGGCGTCAAATATTTTGAACAAAACGCAAGATTTTTTGCAATTTTACAGCTATCTGTATCGACAACATGTAATTGCTTTTTTTGTGTATTAACTATAAAATTGGATTCATGTAAATCATTTATATAAAAATCTTTAAGTGGTGTATATCTTCTTACATTTTTCATGTTTTCTAATATTTCACCAATTCTTTTTAATAAATATATTTTTTCTTTTTTATCTATTCTAGGATCATCTAATATTTGTTGTAAATTAAGGCCAGTAATTTTGGGTATTGTAAATCCAATTAATTTTTGTTGAACACTTACGAGATGTTCTGGTATAACGAAAGTATCTGGAATATAGTCTCTGTTTGTATTTAGCATTTCAAGGGTATATAACTTATTGGCAAACACAGGTCCTTCATCGTTATATAATCTTTTTAAAATATAGTCTTTTCTTTTCATTTGAATTTCATACATTTGTGCTTCCGTATTAAAAACTGAGGCGGGTAATTCAAATCTAGACAAGTTTGCAAACTGATTTTTAGATAAATTAATAACTTCCATATTACAACCCCCCTTGTAATATCTAAATTATACCATATTTAGGGCAAAAAATCAATTTGCCTTTTATTTCTACATGTTTTATGATATAATTACTTGGCACGTGAACTTTTTTAAGGAGATGAA
>CALVOQ010000056.1 GCA_944350335.1 uncultured Bacilli bacterium | reverse complement strand
ACGAGTTTACTAACTCCACTTTCTTCCATTGTTATACCATATAACAAATCAACAAATTCCATAGTTTTCTTTTTATGTGTAATTATGAGTAATTGAGTTTTACCCTTATAATTATTTAAATATTTACCAAAACGGTCAACATTAGCTTCATCTAGTGCACTTTCAACTTCATCAAGTATTACAAAAGGAACGCGTTTTAAATTCATGACCGAAAATAGTAAACTTATTGCAGTCAAAGTTTTTTCTCCACCACTTAATAAAGAAATACTAGCAGGTTTTTTCCCAGGCGGATAAGCAATTATATCAATACCAGTTTCCAAAATATTATCAGGTTCAGTTAACTTTAAATGTGCTTCACCACCATTAAATAATTCCTTAAATACTTTATTAAACTCTTCATTAATTTTATTAAAAGTCTTACAAAATTCATCAGTCATCAAGTTATCCATATCATTAATAATTGATAATAAGTTAGACTCACTGTTTTGTAAATCTTCTTTTTGGCTTAATATAAAATTATATCTCTTACTTATTCTCTCATAATCTTCAATACTATTTAAATTAACATTTCCTAAAATCTTCAAATCTCTTTTTAAGTCGTTAACTTTTATTCTAGCTTCTTCTTCATCAAGTTCTAAAATATATAATTGTTTTGCCTTTTCAAAAGTTAAGTTATAGTCTTCATTTAACTTTAATAATAAATTATCAATTAAAATATTATTTTTAGTAATTTCAATTTCTAACTTATTAATAACTTCACTTTCATTCTTCTCATCATTATTACCCTTTTTAACAATTAATTCGTTTTCATTTATGTCTTCTTTTATTTTACCTTTTTCTTTCATTAAAGATTCAAGTCTTTCATCAAATTCCTTTTTCTTGTTTTCCAATTTATAATATTCATCCATTATCTTAGAGATAGTTTTATCTACTTTAGTTTCAGAATTAATAGATAAATCTTCTATTTCATCTTTTAATTTTTCATTTTCCTTAACATCAACGTTTAAAAGAACTTCTTTATTAGATATAAATTCATTAATGCTTACTAAATCGACATTATTTTTATATATTTGTTCCTTCATAACATTCATTTTGAACTCAAGTTCTTTTTCTTCATTAACTATTTCATCTTTTCTAATATTAATATTTTTAATAGACTGAATAACGCTTTCAAGTTCATACTTTTCACTTATTATAGAATTTCCTTGTTTAACCGAACCACCAGTAATTGACCCACCTGCATTTATAACATCACCAGTTAAAGTAACAATTCTATATCTATTATAAATCAATTTACTAATCCTAATCGCATCATCTATAGTTTTAACAACTAAAGTATTACCTAAAATATTTGAAACAGCGTTAAAATATATATTTTCATATTTCACTAAATCAGAGGCAATACCTACAAAAGAATTATCACTTTTAACTTTATTTAAAATAATTTCATCAACAAACTTAGGTTTAACAACATTTAGAGGAATAAATGTCGCACGACCACTTTTATTTTCTTTAAGTAAACTTATGCATTTTTTAGCAACTTCTTCATTATCAACAACAATATTATTTTGCACACTTTGAATCGCAACATTGAGCATAGTAACATATTCTTCATCAACTTCCAAAATATTACCAATAGTATTATGCACACCACTTACGTTACATTTCAAAACAAACTTAACACTATAAGGTAATAGTTCATTATTAAAAATATTGTTTTCAAGAATATCTTTTTTATTATTAAGAGTTATTTCTCTTCTAACAATGTCATTAAACTCAGACTTTAACATATCAATTCTTTGATTCAACGATCTATTTTCTTTATCTAATTGTTCTATACTATCAATTATATTCTTTTGTTCTAATTTTTTACCTTCAATTAAACGTGATAATGATTCAATTTCATTTTGCACTAAAAGTTGTCTTTCTTTAGTTAAAATTAAATTATTTTTAACTTCATCGCTGTTTTTATCATATTTAACTCTTTCAAGCAACAGTTCTTTTTTTTGTAAAGCTTGAGACAAATCATTATTTATTTTACCAAGTTTTTCTCTAATAATATTTTCTTCTTTTTCAACTTCTATTAATTTTATCTTATTTTGTTCAATATCAGTTTCAAGTTTTCTATTTTGATTTATTTTATATGATAAACTTTCTGTTAATGATTCAATTCTTTTTTTATCATCTTCCAGTATAACATACTTTTTTGATATATCATTTACCATTAATGCAACGTCAACACTAGTTAATTCTTCTTTAATTTTATTATATTTAACTGCCCTTTCAGATTCTTTTTTTAATGGTTCAACTTGATTAGAAAGTTCATTAATAATCATATTAATTCTAGATAAATTATCATGCGTTTTTTCTAATTTTCTCAAACATTCTTCTTTTCTCTTTTTATACTTTAAAACACCAGCAGCCTCTTCAAAAATAATACGCCTATCCTCTGCTTTATTAGAAAGTATTTCAGCTACTTTACCTTGTGCGATTATATTTATACCATCTTTAGTACTAAAACTATCTAAAAATAACTCAGTGATATCTTTAAGTCTACATCTTTGACCGTTTAAATAATATTCATTTTCCCCAGTTTTATATACTAATCTTTTAACTTCAACCGTGTCATAATCAATATTTAATTCATGATTAGAGTTTTCAAAAACAATGGAAACAGATGCACTATTTTTTGGTTCACGTGATTTGGAACCATTAAATATTACATCACTCATTCCAGTAGAACCCCTAAGAGTTTTAACAGATTGTTCTCCTAAAACCCATTTTACAGCATCAACAATATTACTTTTTCCACTTCCATTAGGTCCTACTATACCAGTAAAATTTCTATTAAGCTCAACAACCATTTTATCAGCGAAACTCTTAAAACCATTTATTTTAATTTCTTTAATATACATTCTTACACTTCCCTATGCGTGTTTACTTAAAGCTTCCTTAGCAGCATTTTGTTCTGCTTCTTTCTTACTACTTCCAGTGCCATGACCATACACGATGCCATCAATCATAACATCTACTTCAAAAATCTTTTTATGTGCTGGACCACTTTCACTAGTAACTATATAATTAATTGTTTTTTGTTCAGTTTGCATTTGTTCTTGAAACATCGTTTTATAATCTTTTAAAAAATCAACATTACTTTCAATATAAGGTAAAATTAATTCGTTAAACAACTTTTTACAAGTCTTATAACCTTTTTCTAAATATAAAACTCCCATCATAGCTTCAAACACATCAGCAATAATAGTCTTATTAGGTACTCTAACACTATTGCCTAATCTAATATAATCTTTTAATCTTATTTTTTTAGAATATTCATAAAGAGCATTTTCACAGACATAAAGGCTTCTCATTCTACTCATCTCGCCTTCAGAATATTTAGTAGATTCATATAAATAATCACTACATAAAAGTTCTAAAACTGCATCTCCCAAAAACTCTAATCGTTCGTAAGAAATAGTATTATGTTCATTTGCATATGAAGTATGAGTTAACGCCACATTAATTAAACTATCTTTATCAAATTTAATCCCATATACTTCTAATAGTTTCATGCTATCACCAGTTTCATTGTACCAATTTTCTAACTAAAAGTCATTAGTTTTAGTTTAAAAAATATAAAACGTTAAAAAAAGTACTCAACATACAAAAGTTAAGTATTTTCTATTTCATTTTTCTTTTAAATATCTTTTTAGTAAGAATGCCATAAAATATCAAAATTCTGTTTTGACTACTATCATAAATATGCTCAACTTATTTGCCTCTTATTTATAAAGTGGCTGATCTATAAAACCTAACACATGAAGTTATTTCTAGATTGCTGTTGAGTTTTTACAAAAATATATATAATATTTATAGAAATAAAAAAAAGTTAGTAACTTATAT
>CALVOQ010000055.1 GCA_944350335.1 uncultured Bacilli bacterium | reverse complement strand
AATACTATTTATAATTTTTGGAGTTTTAATTTCAATTACTGCTATTGCTATCTTTCCAAGTGAAAGTAGTTGGGGATCTATATATTCAGTTTTAGGCGCTATAGTATCACTAATTGGCATCAGCAAGTTCACAAAACGATTGTCATATCCAAAACGATTACTATGTAATTTTAGTTATTTTCTAATTTTCTTATCAGTGTTATTTATAATAGATTATATTGGTGTAGTTAATATTGAGCAAGCTCCAAGATTTTCATTAATCACAATTTCTGGAGATGGTGTGATTTATTATGATACATTATTTTATGACGTCGTTAGATGTAATGTAGATGAAGAAAACGAAACTTTTAATGTCATTAAAAATCAAAAATATGATATAGATAACATAGATAGTTTTTGCAAATAATAGTTAAAAAATATTGTTTAAAATACTATATAAAAATTATTTTTTAAATAAAATCAAATTAAGTCTTAAATATTTGAAAGTAATTATTAGAATAATAAAAACACCAAAGTCAGTATTTCGGTGTTTTTAAACTTTATTAGACATTTTAATTAAAGTGATAAAACAAACGGCCACTATATATTTAACTTTAATTCAATTCGCTTCATTTCTTTCTTGCTTATCAATTTTGGATTATATTTTATATTTATTGTAATCTTATTATGTTTATTATAATTTTTAATTAAATAGTCATCATTAAAATTACTTTCTACTTTTTCTATACCTTCAATTTCAAATAAATCATCTATTGCACCTTTAAAGCAATATTCGCAGCAAACATCATCTCTAATTATTGTGTAATTAGATGTTTTAAATTGTGGACATTTATCAAAAGAAAGTATTGCAGGAAATTTCTGTATATCTAAGAATAATAGTATTTCCATTTTTATTATTTTTGGGGTTATTAAATTAGAGTCATACTTTAGATAAACCACCAATTGTTCATCATTTTCAATTTTAACATCTAAAATCCCATTTAAAGACATTAAATATTGTCTCAACTCTTTATGCCCCCAATCATCAATTACAATAATTAATGAGTTCATATTCAAATTCCTTTCCTATATTGACAATTTAGCAATATGCAAGAGTTTTCTAAATTGATATAATTCAATTTAGAAAATTATGTAGTTATTATATCAGATTTTTAAAAATTTTAAAACTCAGACTGCGAAAGGCTGAGTTTCTTATCAATCTGGTGCCCTAAGGGAAGGAGTAGAACAACTTCTAAGGCAAAAGAAATAGTTAGTAATAACTATTAACTAATATAAGTATAACATATTTATTAAAAAAAAGTGAAATAAAATTAATTATTTCACATCATTCTGAAAATTTATCATATAATACTGTTCTTGAATCATAATCCTTTTCAGTTGTTTGAATTTGTGCAACTTCTCTTTCTTCTTCATTATCACTCATAGTAATAGCAATATAATATGATTGTCCATTTGATAAACTAACTTTGTAAGCACTTGTACCATTTTCTTCAATATTAGATAGCAAATTAAAACTAGGAATATATTCATTCATTGTTTTACACCATTTTTCTTGAAGTGAATATTTTTCAACACAAGTTTCAACTATTGTTGTTTCTTTAGTTTCTTCTTTATCAGTATCTTCACTACCAAAAGATGAAATTAATATAATAATTAATAATACTATAAGAACTATTTTTAACCATTTAGGAATTTTATTCCATTTTTCTTTTAACTTATTCATATGAATCGCCTTTTACAAATTTAACAATTGTTTTTTCTTCTCATCAAATTCTTCTTGAGAAATTGCCCCCATATCTAGTAATTCTTTATATTTTTTTATTTCATCAGTTACAGATATATTTTCATTTTTTTCTATATCACTATTATTTTCTAATTGATTAACAATAATTTGAAATTTAGATAATATATTTTGTACACTTTTGTAAGCTGTTTTATATACAAAACTGTCTTTTTTAAATTCAGTATTTAATAAAGTTATATATATAACTGGATTATCTATATTTTTAGTAGTTATTTTTATTTCTAATTTTGTGCAAACTTGTTTACTCTTTTTTGATGTTCCTCCTGCTATTGCACCTGCTAAACCAAATATAGCACCACCAACAATTGCTTTACCAAATCCTCCTTTTGTAATTGTAGCTCCGTCTTCTAAAACTTCAAAATCTAGTATTTCACTATACTTAAAAACAAATGAGTTATCTATTTTAGCTGAAAAAGTTCCTTTTGGTATAGCAAACCAATTATTATTATCATCAAACCAAATATATCCATCTTCTTTTAATGTAGGTGTAAATCTTGAAATTCTATCATTGTTTTCTTTTTCATTTTGTTCTGCAAGCTTAATTCTATCATTAATTTGAGTTAACGTTGCTGATTTTAAAGTATTAATGTTCCAACCATCACTCAATTTTGTTTTTGACATACAACTTGTACATATAAAGTTTCCATCATTTAATTTAGTTCTAGACATTGCTCCTACTTCAATGCCACATACAATACAATTTTCTTTTGAAAATAATCCCATTAAAATCCCTCCTTCTAATACAATTATATCATCATCACTATAATTCGACAATAGTTTAACCGGACTTTTTAATTACCGGACATAAAAAATTTAAAATGCCACAATATAAATATGAGGTGGTAGTATTGACAACTTTTAAAAGAAATTTTAATTTTGATAAAAATATCAAAGGAATTGTTTCTAAAAATATTAAAAAATATAGAATAGAAGCCGGTATTACACAAGAACAATTAGCTGTTGATATTGAAAAATCTTATGATTTTGTTAGAAGATTAGAATTTAAAAAAGGTGAAGTTGGTTGTTCGTTAGATACAATATATAGAATATCAGTCGTATTGGGACAACCATTAGGGAAATTTTTTGAAGAATAATTTATAATTATTCAGGATCTAAAAGGCCAAGGTATTTTACACACGCTAATTGATATGTCAATTTGCAAGTGTGTTTCTAAATTATCAAAAATTTAGTATAAACAAAGAATACGGCTAATCAAAGTAGTCGTATTCTTTTTCTAATGTTTCTTCTTTTATAAAATTTTTTACTTCTATTTCTTTATCAGTATCTTTAGAAATATCTATCAAATCATAAGAGCTATATAAATCTTTTTTATAACATTCTTTTAAAATATTTATAGTTTTATTTTTATCAATTTCATTTTTAGATAGTAGAATTCTTCTAAAAAATTCTTTTAGTATTTCTAGTAAATGCTTAATAAAATCAATTAGGGTCCTATTCTTTTCAACTAGTTTTTCACATTCTTCATCTAAATTATCGATTGCTTTTTGTGAATAATTATATTCTTTTTCTAACTCTTTGTAATTAAAAATATAATCATCTAAGTCATTGAAAAAGTTTTGATATATTACTTGGTTTTGAATTTCTTTAGTATATAAATCTAAATATTTTAGTAAGATGTGATATGATTCACCATTTATAACAACCGAATCTGAAAAAGCTTTCTTTTTAGAAAATTTTAACATATTAATAATTTTGTAATGTTCATTTTCAATATTCTTTTTACTTTTATTAGCAAGTCTTTCATATTGTCTAGTTATACCTTTTAATTGACCTAGTGAAAGATTTTTAATTTTAGTACCTTTTTCTCCACGCTCTAATTTAAAACCTAAATTATTTAATCTAAAACAATATTTATCTTGTAATATACTTAAATAGTTTTGGTCTTTGATATAATCTCTTTTAGAAATAGAATATCTTTCTTTATTAACTCTTTTATCAAACTTTTTAACAAGTGGTACTACTACACAATGAATGTGTGGTGTTTTCTCATCTAAATGTAATACTGAATGTAGTACTTGTTCTTTAGTATAACCTAAATCTTTATAAATAAAATCCATACATCCATTAGCCCATTTTAATATTTC
>CALVOQ010000054.1 GCA_944350335.1 uncultured Bacilli bacterium | reverse complement strand
AAATCCAGAAAAACAATAATAGACTGTAAAGTGCGTATAGTATAAAATGCAATTATTTGATATAATTATCTAGGTGATAAATATGTTTGAATACTTTGGAGAGAGAATAGATAAAGTCATTAATAAAATAAAAGGCACTGGAAGAATAACAGAAGAAAACATTGGAGAAATAATTAGAGAAATTAGAATTGCCTTATTGGAAGCGGATGTAAATTACAAGATAGTTGGAGAATTTGTCAATAATGTTAAGGAAAAAGCGTTAGGAGAAGAAGTTCAAAAAAGTTTGAAACCAAGTGAATTATTTATAAAAATATTGAGAGATGAACTTATAGATTTGTTAGGTAGAGATCAGTCTCCGCTTATAACGGATAAAAAACCAACAATAGTTTTAATGAGTGGTCTACAAGGAAGCGGAAAAACTACTACGGTAGGTAAATTAGGCAATTTTGTTAGAAAAAAATATGGCAAAAGACCATTGTTTGTGGCCTGCGATGTATATAGACCTGCTGCGATTGATCAACTAAAAACATTAGGGAAAACTTTGAATATTCCTGTTTATGAAGAAGGAAATAATAATCCAGTTATTATCGCTAAAAATGCGATTAAATATGCCGAAGAAAATGGTAATGATTATATTTTAATTGATACGGCTGGAAGACTTCATATAGACGAAAAATTAATGAGTGAGTTAATTGAAATAAAAAATGAAATTGAGCCAAATGAGATATTGTTAATAGTTGATGCAATGATGGGGCAAGATGCAATAAACGTAATACAAGGATTTAATGAAAAATTACCATTAACAGGGTGTATATTGACAAAAATGGATGGAGATACTAAAGGTGGTGTAGCATTATCACTAAGGCATTTAACAAATGTTCCTATAAAGTTAATAGGCGATTCTGAAAAACTAGATGGTTTAAGTGAATTTGTGCCTAGTAGAATGGCTGATAGAATCTTAGGAATGGGTGATATTGTTTCTATTGCAGAAAAAGCTAGTGAAGTAATTAATGAAGAAGAAGCGATGAATACTGCTAGAAAAATGAAAAAAGGCAACTTTGATTTAGAAGATTTTTTAAATAATATGAAGCAAATAAAAAAATTAGGCCCATTAGAAAATATTTTAAAAATGTTACCTGGTGCTAGAAAGATGGGATTAAATAACCTAAATATTGATCCAAAGCAAATAGCACGAGTAGAAGCCATTATTTTATCAATGACATTAGAAGAAAGACGCAAGCCGGATATACTAAAAGCAAGTAGAAAACAAAGAATAGCTAAAGGTAGTGGAACTACAGTTGAAGAGGTAAACAAACTATTAAGACAATTTGAGCAAATGAAAATTATGATGAGACAAATAAGCAATAACAATTTCAAAACACCATTTTAATACATATGACACAAACAAAATTTTTCTTTTTACATAAACTATAAGTGAAAAGGAGTGAGTTAAGTGTTTAATTCTAATTATGGGATGTATAGTGGATATGAAGTAGAAAAAGAAAAAGAGACAAAAATGGAATACAAAAATGTAACAAACGCTGAAATGTATTCTAACTCTTGTGCAGTAAGTTCAATTCCTGGTATGGTATGTCCACCTATATACGAATGTCCACAAGAACGACAAATACATAGACAAATTATACATGAAGTGCCACAAGTGTGATAATTTATGATAGACTGAAATATTTAAGAGAAAATAAGTACAAATTTAAAAGCATTTTTAAAGAGATGCTTTTTTGTGTGGTATAATAGATATAGCAGTTAAAGGAGATAATTATGAATCATAAATATATAAATAAGGAAACTTTTGAAATAGTTGATAATGTATTTGAAGTAGATGAGGATAAGCTCTTAGTAAAGAATAAATTGTTATTTTCTGATTGGGGTGTTGGGATAAAATATGATTTATATAACTGGGGATAAACACACTGATTTTAGGGAGGTATTCTATTTTTGTTATGCTAATGAAACTACTTTAGATGATATATTAATTGTTTTAGGAGATGCAGGAATAAATTACTATGCAAATGAAAAAGATTATATGCTTAAAAATAGTTTATTACAATATCCAATAACATTTTTCTGTATTCATGGCAATCACGAAGAAAGGCCAGAAAATATAAAGACTTATAAGATAAAAAAATTCCATGAAGGAATTGTATATTATGAAGAAGATTATCCAAATATATTATTTGCTAAAGATGGAGAAGTATATAATTTCAATAATCATAAAGTTTTAGTTATTGGTGGTGCTTATAGTGTTGATAAATATTTTAGAAAAGCTCACGGATATAATTGGTATGAAAGTGAGCAACCAAATGATAAGATAAAAAATAAGATAAAGAAAGTATTAAAAGATTTTAATAATAAAGTTGATATTATTTTATCACATACTTGTCCTTATAAATATTTACCAAGAGAAATGTTTTTAGAAGGAATAGAACAATCCACAGTTGATAATTCAACAGAATATTTTTTAGATGAAATAGAAAAATCAACGGATTATGATTTATGGTATTGTGGTCATTATCATACTGATAAAAAAATAGATAAAATAATATTTATGTTTCATAAAATTGAAGAATTCAAATAATTATATAGGAAAAATAGTTGGTAGTGTACGGATGGGATTTTAAAAGACATTATTTATATGAACTTTGAAATCTCAAGATGCATTCTTATGTCCTGTATAATTAAAAATTTAACTATTTATATTAAATGTTTAATTAATTAAGATATAATTGACTTAAATATTTGAAGGGAGTGAGGTCATGAACAAAGTTGCAAATTTAAATAATATAGTTTTATATCAGAATGAAGCTGGAAGTAAAATTATAGAAGTATTATATGATAGTGAAGATTTTTGGCTAACTCAAAAAACTATGGCTGAATTATTTTCTGTTAAAGTCAATACTATAAACTATCACTTAAAAGAAATATTTAGTAGTGGTGAACTAGAAGAGGATTCAGTTATTCGAAAAATTCGAATAACTGCGAACGATGGAAAAAAGTACAACACTAGTTTTTATAGTTTAGATGCAATAATAGCAGTTGGTTATAGAGTTAACAGTTTTGAAGCTACACAGTTTAGAAGATGGGCAACTAATACGCTTAAAGAATATATCAAAAAAGGATTTGTGGTAAATACAGAACTTCTAAAAAATGGCCCTAAATTTGGTAAAGATTATTTTGATGAATTGCTATTAAAAATAAAAGAAATTAGAGCAAGTGAAAGAAGATTCTATCAAAAGATAACTGATATATATAAAGAGTGTAGTTATGACTATGATAAGAATAGTAAAACAACTATAGAATTTTATAAAAATGTACAGAATAAACTTCACTTTGCTGTAACTGGAATGACCGCTCCAGAGATAATTTATAACAGAGTAGATTCTGGTAAAGACAATATGGGATTGCAGACTTGGAAAAATGCTCCAAAAGGTAAAATATTAGAAAGTGATGTAGTTGTTGCTAAAAATTATTTAGGTAAAGAAGAAATAGCTGAATTAAATAATTTAGTATCAATGTATTTAGATTATGCTGAAAGACAAGTAAAACTTGGACATATTATTTCAATGAAAGAATGGAAAGAAAAATTAGAATTGTTTTTAAAATTAAATGAGTATAATATTTTACAGGATAATGGTAAAATAAAAAGAGAGATAGCAGATGCTTTAGCATTATCAGAATATGAAAAATATAGAATAAAACAAGATCAAAATTATTTATCTGATTTTGATGAATTAATAGAATTTAGTAAAAATGAAGAAATAAATAATTAAATGCTAGAGGTGTTAGATGAAAAAGATAATTGGAATTATGGATCCTAATAATGAAGGCTTAAAAGGGGCAAAATATAGTAATTGATTAACTATTGGTATTACGCCTTTTAATGAACCTGAAAAATTCTCTAAAAAAGAATGACTAAGAAATAATATTATGCCATTTAT
>CALVOQ010000053.1 GCA_944350335.1 uncultured Bacilli bacterium | reverse complement strand
CCGTAAAATAAGGAAATAATGGTAATTATGATAATACTTATAATACTGAAAATACTGTCTTGGGATTTTCATGTGGCAGTGGTAAGAAATACAAACAATGTTGTGGAAAATAACTCGCAAACCCAAGTAATATAAGGGAAAGCGCGAGTTTTTCTTTTTTTTAAAAATAGCCCAAAATATGCTCTGGAGCCATTCTGGAGCCACTTTATTTTGAAAATGTGGCTATATAATCTTAATACCATCTTTCTATTTGATAAAAAATAGCTAAAAGTCATGATATAATATTGTATGTGAAAAGAGGTGTTATTATGGCCCATATGGGATGCAGTTGTGGAAATGATATGTGGGATGGAGATGGACACATAGTTTATGATGTATTTAGTAAAAATGATTTAACTGAGTATATTCAAAATGGTAAAATCAATAATAAATTTGAAGATATATATGATGATTATCCACCTTTTTATGAAGAGAATACATATTTTTGGCTTTGTGATGAATGTAAGGAAGTTCATATGTGGTCCTATAATCCAGAGTATTGCAATAGAACATATAAATTAAGAAAAGATCTTGAGAACATATCAGTAGAAGAAATAAAAAAACTAGATGAATATTATGTTATTAATATAAACGAGTATGGATTAGTAGATGAAATGCTGATTAAAGATTTTATAGAGAAAAATCCTATTAACCCATGCAAATATTATGCTACAGATGATTTAACAAAAGTTTATATAATAAATACTGATACAAATGAACTTGATAGAATATATGATTTGACTTATGAAAGTTTTGTTGAGTATAGTTTTGATTCGGATTCGTTCGATAATTTACTTATATATACAATAGATAAAAAGAATAGTGGTTATGAATATGTTGTAGAAAATGGTATAAGAAAGCAAAAAGATAAAGATGACTATCCACATAAGCAGGTTAATTTTATGATTAAAGAAAAAAGTAGTAATGGTGGTTCAATAAGTTATACAGATTCTAACTTGGAATCTGAAACCTATACAATAAATACCATGGATGAATTTAACAAGAAATATGGTGAGTATTATGAGGAAAAAAATGAATAAAAAAATGAAGTTAAAAGAAATAATGAGATATGTAGAGGAGAATAGCGATGGAAAAATTGATAAGAGAACTTATACAATCAGTAGATAATTTAAATAAATTTTCATGGAGTGATTTAATTTCATTGGTTTCTTTAATAGGTGCATGGATAACAATATTCTTTTTAATAAAAGATAAAGTTGAAAATAAAAGACCTTATTTACAAATAACATTTGAATTAGTTAGAGATAATCTGACTTGTATTGTATTAAGAAACGTTGGTAATGTTCCACTTGAATTAAAGAAAATAAAATTTGATGAAGATTTTGTTAATCAATTACCTGAAAGAGAAAGAACAGGATTAATAGATAATAAAATCAATAACATGAAAATATTTCCAGGTAAACAGTGGATAATTTGCTTAGGAGTAATAGTGTCAGAAATATTAGAAAATTATGAAATAAAATCATTAAGAATAGATTATGAATATACAAAGATTGGTAAAAAAAGAAAGTATAAAGAGTCAACAGATGTTGATTTTACTCAATATTCGAGAATGTTAGTATATGTGTCTGAAATAGATGAATTAAGAAGTCAAAATAAGAAATTAGAAAGAGAATTAAAAAATATATCTAAAGAAGTAAAAAATATAAGAGCAACAGTAGTTAATTATGCTAATTTAAAAGATAAATATACTAGCACATTAGTAAATGGCTATGAAAAGAATGAATAGAGTTTTTTGATGAAATGCCGATATTTATAAATAAATTATTCAACTCTACATTAGAATGTAAAAAAATATGATATAATTAATATAGGTAGGTGATAAAAATGCCAGTACATTTTAATTCTTTTATTGCAGATAAGGAAGAACAATTAAAGACAAAACTATTTTCTGATATTGTAACAAAATATACCGAAGAAGCTGATAATGTATTTGTTAATGATGATAAAACAAAAATACATATGACTTCATATTTTAAGGATATTAATACTAAAAAGAATATCGGCAAGGTGGTAATTACACTAATAGTTAGAAAAGATAATATTGAATTGGTTGATTCTGATATTGTATTATTATCAGATAAAAAAATAAAATTACATTTTGAAGAAAAACTAGAACAATCTTCAGAAGCAAATGAGTATTATATGGTTTATGATTTAGAAAGTGAAAGACATTTTGATATAGAAACTGTTAATAGATATTGTATTAAAGAAGAATTGGAAGATAGTGATAGAGATGCATATTTATCAGCATTTCCGTTTCAATTAGATTTATATAAAAATGAGGAAGAAATGAATAAAGCATTGGGGATGGGGGAAGAAGTAGATATACCTGGAATGGGCAAAAAAGTTATAGGAATGGATCCTAAAATGATGTCTGATGGTAGGATTATGACCGGCTCAAACGAACCATGTTCTTTTATTATTGGACAAGTTAAAGATTATAAAGATGTTGAAATTGATATTGCTAATAATATTATTAAATTTAAAATTATAGATTTGGAAACAGGAATTGGAAACATGCCAGTAGCAGTACACGGAGAAAATTTTGATTTAAGTAAATTAAAAAAAGATGTATTACTTGGAATGATAGCTGATGTTAAAGCAGATTTAAGTGAGTAAAAAAATATAAATGTCAAGTTGGGTGTAGACAACATTTATAATGTGGACATCCTTATTTTATATAATTAATGGTACAATATATGTAGGAGTTGATTACTATGGTTAAACCAAAAAAATTAAATAAAGGAGATAAAATTGCGATTGTGAGTTTATCAAGCGGCATTCTTGGTATGTCTTACTGTGAACATGAACTAAAAATTGCTATAAAAAGATTAGAAGATATGGGGCTTGTTCCAATAATTATGCCGAACGCATTAAAAGGAGTTGATTTTTTAAAGGATCATCCAGAAGCAAGAGCAGCTGATTTAAAACAAGCTTTTATAGATAATAGTATAAAAGGGATAATATGTGCTATTGGTGGAGATGATACATACAGAACAATTCCTTATTTAATGGAAGATGACGAATTTAAAACAGCAGTAAAAAAAAATCCAAAAATTTTTACTGGATTTTCAGACACAACTAATAACCATTTAATGTTAAATAAATTAGGTCTATCTACTTTTTATGGTCCTTGTGTAATAGTAGATTTAGCTGAACTTGATAATGATATGCTTCCATATACTAAAGAACAATTTTTAAAATTCTTTTTAAATGAATCAAATTATGAAATTAAATCAAGTCCTTTTTGGTATAAAGAAAGAGAAAGTTTTGGAATTGAGGAAATTGGGAAACCAAGAAAAATGTGTCAGGAACAACATGGATATGAAACATTAAATGGGAGTGGTATGGTAATTGGTAAATTTTATGGTGGATGTATTGAAAGTATTTATGATGATTTTACAGGTAACAGATATGGTGATGAACCACAAGTCTTTGAAAAATACAACATATTTCCTACAGAAGAGGAATGGAAAGAAAAAATACTATTTTTAGAAACATCTGAAGAAAAACCAAAACCTGAAGAATTAGAAAAAATGTTAATTGAGTTAAAAAATAGAAAAATATTAAACTTAGTAAAAGGAATCATAGTTGGAAAACCTCAAGATGAGCAATATTACGAAGAATATAAAAATGTTTATAGAAAAGTTTTTGCAGATATAGATACTCCAGTACTATTCAATGTTAATTTTGGTCATTCAACTCCAAGATGTATTATACCTTATGATGTACAAGCAACAATTGACTTTGATAATAAGAAGATATTTATTAATGAACCAATTTTAGATAATAATAAAAAATAATTAAATTTTAAAAGTATTGACAATATTTGTTGATGCTTTTTTTATGTAAAATAGTTTATGGAATGAAGGAGGATGATAAAATGATTTCTGTAAGAAAGAGAAATAATTTATATGAATATAGATTTGAAGCAGGAAAAGTAAATGGAAAAAGAAAACAAATATCAAAGTCAGGTTTTAAAAATAAAAATGAAGCATATTTAGCAGGACAAAAAGCCTATGAGGAATTTATAAATGGCGAAAAAGTTAATGAATGTGAAATGTTATATTCTGAATATTTAGATTATTGGATGAAAGAATATTTTGAAGTAAATTATAAATATTC
>CALVOQ010000052.1 GCA_944350335.1 uncultured Bacilli bacterium | reverse complement strand
AATTATGAGTAATATAAAATTGATGAGTTTAGGTGGACTAAACGAAAACGGGAAGAATATTTATACTATAAATATAGATGGAAATATTCTTGTATTTGATGTTGGAATAAAATACGCTAGTGATAATATGTATGGTGTTGATTACATAATACCTGATTTTTCTTATTTGGTTAAAAATAAAGAAAGAATAGTTGGAGTTTTTATTAGTCATGCACATTATGAAAATATGGGCGCTTTAACTGAATTAATTAAAACTATTCCTGATGTTAATGTATATGCAACAAATTATACTAGTAAAATTATTGATATTGAATGTAAAGAAGAAAATGTTTTTATTAAAAATATGCACGTAATTAAACCACATAAGAAGATTACTTTTGGTAATTTTAGTGTGTTTCCTTTTAGTGTTAGTCATTCTGCACCAGAAAGTGTGGGTTATAGTATTAATACTAAGGATGGTGCACTTATTTATATGGCGGATTTTGTTATTGATCCAACAATGACAGGTTGTTATGATATGGATTTAGGAAAACTTGCCTATATTGGCAAACAAGGAGTGCTTGCACTTATGTGTGAAAGTGTTTTTGCTGAAAAGAAAGGTTTTACAAGTCCTAGACATAAACTTAATAAGTTTTTTAGAAGTGTTATTGATAAGAATCAAGGTAGAATAATATTTTCAATATTAAGTTTGCACTTGCATACTATTGGAGAAATTTTTGATTCGCTAAAAGGTAAGAATAGAAAAGTTGTTATAATGGGTAAAAAAATGCAGTTAATTGTTAACATGGCTATTAAAGAAGGATATTTAAATGCAAATGAAGGAATAATAGGTGATCTAACTAATTTAAAAGATGACAATTCTATCATTTTAGTAAGCAATGATAGAGAAATGCCGTTTTATAACTTGAATAGAATTATAAGTGGTTATGATAAGTTTATTACTTTGAAAGAATCTGATACAGTAGTTTTTGCTGAGCCTAGTTATGATGCTTATGAACTTACTGAAGTGAAACTTAAAAATGATATTGCTATTATAGGCGCGAATATTGAATCTGTTCCTAGAGATAATAGTGTTAGACTACATGCTTCAAGTGAAGATATAATGCTCATTATTAAACTTTTTAATCCTAAATATTATATTCCAATTAAAGGCGAATATCGTTATCAAGTTGAAAATGGTAATTTAGCTTATAATGTAGGTGTTAAAAAAGACAATATTTTACTTAAAGAGAATGGAGATGTAATTCATTTAATAGATGGCAAGCTTGTCGATGATTTTGAACACATTGATGTTTCTGATATTTTAATAGATGGTAAAAGTATAAGTGATGTCGGTGAATTAGTTTTAAAAGATAGAGAAATGTTGGGAAATAATGGTGTCGTACTTATAAGTGCGACCATGGATAAAAAGAGTAAAAATATTATAGTTGGACCAGAAGTTCTAACTAGAGGATTCATTTATGTTAAAGATAATCTTGATTTGATTGAAGAAATTAAAGTAAAAAGTGAAGAAATTATTAAAAATAATACTAATGAAAAGTATGCTGATTATACTAAGATACGTAATGAAATTAGAGAGAGTATTGGTACAATGCTTTATAAGAAAACAGAAAGTAAACCAGTTATTTTAACTGTTATACAAGAGGTGTAAATATGATTTATTTGGATTATTCTGCTACAACTCCAGTTATTAACGAAGTATTGGATAGTTATGTTAATGTTACTAAAGATTTTATTGGTAATGCTAATAGTATTCATAATTTAGGTGTTAAAAGTAAAGAACTTTTGATGAAAGCAACTAGACAAATTAGCGAAATATTAAATTGTAATGTCAATGAAATTGTTTATACTAGTGGTGCAAGTGAAAGTAATAGTACAGCTCTTAAGGGTGTAGCATTTAAACATTGTAAAAGAGGTAAACATATTATAAGTAGTCCTTTGGAACATAAAAGTGTTTTAGATACACTCAAGTACTTAGAAATGTGTGGTTTTGAAGTTAGTTATGTAAAACTTAATTCTCTAGGACAAGTAGATCTTAAGGATTTAGAAAGTTTGGTAAGAGATGATACAATTCTCGTTAGCATTTGTGCAGTTAATAGTGAAGTAGGATACAAAGCACCTTTAAAAACAATTAGACAAGTAATAAATAAAAAGAATGATAAGGTTATTTTTCACTCTGATATGACTCAAGCTTTAGGTAAAACGAAAATTAATCTTACTGATGTTGATTTAGCAAGTTTTTCTGGTCATAAGATTTATGCTCCTAAAGGTATAGGTATTTTGTATAAATCTAATAAAATAGAAATAGAACCCTTAATTTGGGGACTTACTGAAAATGCAAAGTTTAGGGGAGGAACTCCACCGTTACCATTAATAGTTAGTCTTTCTAAAGCCATGAGAATAATGAACGAAAATATGGAAAGTAATATTAAAAAAGTATCTAAATTGAATGAGTTATTGATGAATGGCTTAAAAGATGATAGAATACACATCAATTCTAATAATTTATGTGTTCCACATATTGTGAATTTGAGTTTAAAAAATATTAGAAGTGAGACTTTTGTCAGGGCATTAGAAAAATACGAAGTTTATATTTCAACTAACAGTGCATGTTCAAGTTTGGATGCAAGTACTGTTTTAAAAGCTGTTACTGATGATAAAAGTATTAATACTACTAGTATTAGGATTAGTTTAAGTCATTTTACGACTAAACTCGAAATTAGTGAATTTATTAGAATATTTTTTAAAGTTTACGATGAGTTGCTTTTGAAAAAGTAGGTGTTATATGGAAAAACTTATTTTAGTAAAATATGGAGAACTTACTACAAAAAAAGATAATAGAAATTATTTTATTAATGCGCTAGTTAAAACTATTGAAAATAAATTAAATAACATTAATTACAGAATAGAAAAAGATTATTATAGAATGTTTATATATGCTGATGATGTAGACATGGTTTTACCTAAAATACAAGGCATTTTCGGCATTCATGAATTAGTAATAGCATACAAAATCATTAATAATGACATATCTAATATTTGTGAGTCTGTTTGTAACATTTTGAACGACGTGACTTTTAATTCATTTAAAATTGAAACTAATAGAAGTGATAAAAAATATCCAATAAGAAGCAATGATATAAGCAGGATGGTTGGCGCACATGTTTTAAAAAACTTTAATAGCGTAAAAGTTGATGTACATAACCCAGATGTTTTGATGAATGTTGAAATTAGAAGAGAAGCAGTGTATTTATACTATGAAAAATACTCAGGCATGAAAGGTTATCCTGTTGGCACTATGGGCAAAGCACTATTAATGTTGAGTGGTGGAATTGATAGCGTTGTAGCAGGATATTTAACTATGAAAAGAGGCGTTTGTTTAGACTTTTTGTATTTTGAAAGTATTCCCCATACTAGCATTGAAGCCAGAAACAAAGTAATTAGTTTAGCTAATTTATTATATAATTATGGCAATATGGGGAAGTTGTATGTCGTGAACTTTACTAAAATTCAAGAGTATATTTATAAAAATATGAAAAGTGAATATCTAATTACTTTTATGAGACGTATGATGTATAGGATTGCAGAAGATATTGCTAAAAAGACACATTCTATTGCTATTGTTAATGGCGAAAACATAGGCCAAGTTGCAAGTCAAACGTTAACTAGTATTCATGTTGTCAATGAGGTAACTAATTACCCAATAATTAGGCCACTTGCGACTTATGAAAAACTAGAAATTATTGATGTGGCAAAAAAGATAGGATCTTATGATATAAGTATTTTGCCATATGAAGACTGTTGTACTGTTTTTGTTCCTAAGCATCCAGTTATTAATCCAAAGTTAGATCTTATCTATGAGGAAGAAAAAAATTTTGATTTTAATTTGATTGACGAGGCTTTAAATAATATTATGGTTATAACTATTCCAACGATCCAAAAGACGAACAACGAATACTTATAGTTAAAATGTATATAATATTACTAGGTGTTATTATGAAAAAAGTAAATATTATACTTAGTAAAATCAAATCTTATCTATCGGATTATGAAAGCAATGTAGAAGAAAAAGAGAGTAAGTTTTTTAAAACAAATAGATTTGAATAAACTTACTCATTTTTTTAGACATCAATAATTGCTATTAACACTAATGTTTTAGACAAATTATTATATTTGAAGTATAAAATACAATAGGAACAAATGATAAAAAGAGTAAAAAGATTTTCTGATTAATTGTTTTATCAACTATAAAGAGCAAATCATACAGATTTTTAAAATTAATTAAGAATACGATTTACGTTTTTTATGCTGAAATAGAAAATTACAAGGTTGATAATGAAAGTAAGAGTTATATGATATGTATAATGTTAAACTTAGAAATATATCAATAATGATACAAAGTCAATGATTCAAAGTGTGAAAAGCAAATTTGTTGTGATATTTACAGATAAAATACGTTTGATTTTTTACATTGATGCTTTTT
>CALVOQ010000051.1 GCA_944350335.1 uncultured Bacilli bacterium | reverse complement strand
CTAACTATTTCTTCTCTTTCCTCATTAGTAAATTTCCGGAACTTTTGACCTTTTTTAGCCATAATAAATACACCTCCAAAAGGAGGTGTATTATACCACAACCCTTAACTCTTTTTTATTAATGTCTACTTTAAGGGGTGCATTTCATATTATGTTTCTTTTTTTATTTTTTTTGTTTATAAATACTGAGTAGTAAATCATGAATAACATAAAGAGACCTCTTAAAATCGTTCCAACTGTCAAAGCATTTACGTTATAATGAATACCAAGGGATGTTAATAAATCTAAAAAAGGAGATATTATTAGAAATACTCCTATTATTGTCGTTATATTATTTTTAATGGTTTCGTTTATCTTTTTCATAACTTATACCTATTTTTCTATGAGAAACTTTAGCATTTCTTCTTTGTCTTTTTCATTATATATTATATCATATATTAAATCAATTATTGGTATTTTAGCGCCTGTATCTTGTAATAATTTTTGTATGGATTTTAGTGTGTATAGTCCTTCTACAGTTGTGTTTTCTCTATATTTTATTGCTTCTTCTGTTTTACCTGAACCTAGTATTTTACCAAACGTGAAGTTTCTTGAATTTGGGCTAGTGCATGTCATTAAAATATCTCCAAATCCAGCAAAAGACAGTATAGTCTTTTTATTTCCGCCCAGTACATCAATTATTTCTTTTATATCATTTAGTGCTTCTGTTAAAAAGAGTGCTTTTGTTGAATCGGGAACGTTCATTCCTTCAAGCATACCTGAAGCTATCGCCATTACATTCTTTATTGCGCCGCATACTTCTATACCAATAATATCTAATGTTGGCCTTAGTTTCGTTATTGGATTTGTAAATGCCTCTATTATTGTCTTTTTTGTTAATTCGTTTGTTGTCCCTAAAGATAAGCCAATTGGTACATCTTTTATTATATCAACTGCAAACGTTGGACCAGATATTACCGCTATTCTATTTGTATTAATATATTCTAATACTACATCAGTCAAAAACTTACAAGTATCTTGTTCTATTCCCTTTGTTGCTATTAAAATGTGTTGTGAAGGCTTTATATATTTAGATAGTTTTTTTGATACATCATCAACCGCAAAAGCTGGAACCGCAATAATAATTATTTTACTGTCACTTACAACTTTTTTCATATTCGTTGTTATTGTTATTTCTTTAGGAATTATATAATCTGGTAATTTTTTACTTATTCTAGTTTCTTTAAGTTCTTTTTTTTCTTCTTTTGAATAAGTCCATATTTCAACTTCATTTTGATTCATTAAAAGTCTACTTGCTAATGCCAAACCATATGCCCCTGAGCCTAATATTGCTATTTTCACTACTTTCTTTCTCCTTTTTCTCTATCAAAAATTATGTCTGTTTTAAATATTAAAAATATTAATATAAACACTAAAAATACATAACATACTATTGTTTCTTTATGATAACCTAATGCATAAAATATTGAAGTTACACTGAAGACAATATTAACCCCATAAATTATTAACAATGATTTAGTAGTTCCCAAATGCCTCTTTAAAAGTTGATGGTGTATATGATTCTTATCAGGTGCACCTATAGGTTTTTTGTTAATTGTTCGTCTTATAATTGCAAATAAAGTATCTAATATTGGTAAAGCAAGTATTAATGCTGGTATTACCAATGAAGTTATAGTAACTGTTTTAAACCCTAGTAACATAATAACGCTTATCATAACACCTAAAAATGTTGAACCAGTGTCTCCCATAAATATTTTTGCTGGAGGAAAATTATGAATTAAAAATCCTAATGTTGACCCTAGCATTATTAATGAAAGTATAATGTCTAATCCTCCAAACTTATTTAAAATTACTGCAATTATTGCTATAGTTAAAAAGTATATTGAACTTATCCCAGCACACAAGCCATCCAAACCATCTATTAGGTTAATTGCATTAATTGTACCAACTATTATTAAAATTGTAATTATTGATGAAAATCCATTTAAGTTAATGTGTGTCCCTAAAATTGTTAAATCTGTTAATTCCAAATTACCATAAAACACTATTATCATTGCTACTAAAATATGTATTATTATTTTATACCTAGCTTTAATAGGTTTTATATCATCAAATATTCCTAACAAAATTATTAAAAATGAAGCTATTAATATTGACAACATTAACTCGTTTTTTGGAGCAAAAAGCATATATCCTAAAAGAAAACTTAAAAATATTCCTATTCCACCTAACAATGGTATTGGTTTTTTGTGCACTTTTCTATCATTAGGTATGTCAAATATTTCTAAATATTCTGCTATTTTTTTTGCTATGTATACAAATATTAAGGAACTTATAAAGCATACAATTACTATTAAAAAAATATTATGTCCATTTACTTCTATATTCATTAAGCACCTCTTGTTTTTTATTATATAACAGATTATTTATTTTATCTATATATTCAATATATTCAATTTATTTTTGTTATTTAGTGGTTGTTAAATATTTTTTATTAGGGTATAATTATATACCAGTGGAAGTGATTAAAATGGGGAAAAAAACTTTGATTTTTAAAATATTAGGAATTATTTTTATAACTTTGTTAGTATTATCAACTGGTTGTTTAATATATACGATTTTACTTTTTAATAAAATTGAAACGTTTTACTTAATTATGGGAAGTATTATACTTTTGGTTATTATTAATTTAGTAGTTGGAACATTTATATTCTCAATTAAGGATTTGAAGAAAATTAAGTTTATTATACTTTCAATTATTTCATTACTACTTGGTATTTTATTTCTAGTTGGCTCTTGGTACATTTTTACTGCATATAGTAAAATAAATGATATGAATAAGACTGTAATTACACATAAAACTGCTCTTGTGAGTATGGATAAAGATTTAGATATTGAAAATCTTGAAGGATATAAAATTGGATTAATTGATAATAATAGTGAAACAACTGAAGGAATTGAAGGTAATATACTACCTTATGAAGTTATTGAAAAGTTTAATCTTGATGATAATAATGAAATTGTTGAATATTCTGACACGCTTACACTTATGTTTGATTTATATCAAGGCGAACTTGACTTGATATTTATAAGTGCTAACTATAAAGCTAACTTTAAATCTGTTGAGGGTTACGAAAATATCGAAAATGAAGTGTTTACAATATATGAATATGGAAAAGAATATGAAAAATCACAAATTGAAGATACTTCTACTGCCAATGTGGATTTAAATGACCCATTTACTATTTTATTACTTGGTGTTGATTCTGAAGTTGATGGTTTGGCTGAAAATGCGTCTTTTAATGGAGATACAATAATGTTAATAAGTTTTGATCCAAATACTCTCAATGCAACAATGTTTAGTATTCCAAGAGATACATATGTCACTATGGCATGTGGTGGTTCAACACAAAAAATTAATCATGCAGCTTGGGGTGGAACAAATTGTATGGTAAAAACTGTTGAAAACTTAACAGGTATTGATATTGATTATTACGTTAAAATTAATTTTAAAGGTGTAGTAGATTTAGTAAATGCGTTAGGTGGTATTGAAGTAAATGTGCCAGAGCCAGATTATTTAGATAAAATCTGTACAGATAATTCTGACCGTGGTGGACAAGTTTGTATTGAATCTGGTTGGCAGACTTTAAACGGCGAAGAAGCACTTGTCCTTGCTAGAAATAGGAAAGCTTTTGCACAAGGGGATTTCCAAAGAGGTCAAAATCAACAACTAGTTGTAGAAGCCATTATGCAAAAAGCTAAAACTATTAGAAATATAAATCAGTTTTATGAGATTTTAGACGTCGTTAGTAGAAACATTGATACTAATGTGACTACTGATGAAATGCTTTCATTTTATGAAATAGGAAAAAAACTATTGTTCTCAAATGATAGTAACGTTATAAATATCCAAAAAACTTGGTTAAGAGGGTATAGTTTATATGCTTATGAACCTTCTATTAGTGGTTATTCATACACTTTTCAGTATTACAGAGGTAGTTTGAATGATATAGTGGAAGCAATGGAAATTAATTTAGGTTTAAGAGAAAAAGAAGTAATAAAAGAAATACATTTTTCAATAAACGAACTTTATGAAAAAACTATAATTGGGGATAGATCATATTCTGAAACAAGGCTCACGTTGTTACCTGATTTTTCAAATGGATATTCAGTTGAATCTGCTAAAAGTTGGGGTTCTAACCATGGAATTACTATAAATGTAGAATACGTAACTGAAGGTGAAATGTTTAATTCTGCATATCCTACTGGCAAGATTGTAGGTCAAAGTGCTCACGAAGGAATGTTACTTGCTAGAGTTGGAAGTTCTATGTCAATATATGTAATTGAAAATAATAATCAAAGCACTGGTAATGAGAACAACACAGAAGATGGCGAAGTATCTGATCCATCTAGTGAAACTTCTCTTCCAGACGATGAAGAAAATTGTGATTCACCTGAGGGTACTGGCGAAGAAGAGAATACTACTGAGCCTACCATACCAGGACAACCAACAGAATAAAAAACTTGGTTTTTATAAGAGAAAAGAACT
>CALVOQ010000050.1 GCA_944350335.1 uncultured Bacilli bacterium | reverse complement strand
CTTTTATATAAAATAAAAACTTACGAACTTTTTACAGTCCGTAAGTTGTCTTTAAATGGAGCAGGTGAGGAGAATCGAACTCCCGTTAGCAGCTTGGAAGGCTGAAGTTCTACCATTAAACTACACCTGCGTTAAAGCACAAGTATAATTTTACCTTATTTTTACAAATTGTCAAGCATTATTTGTGCTTTTCATATGCTCCACATTCACTTTATATTTCTATTGTAGTGATACATATATTGTATGCATAGCCCAACGTTATTATTAAACTTATTACCTAAGAAATTGCTAATTTCTTTTATGTTCCCTTTTAATCCGTAATAATTTTCTACAAAATGCATGACCCAAGTATCAATTGGAAAAACATCAAACCGATCAAAACCAAATAGCAAAATACATGATGCAACCTTTAATCCAACACCTTTAATTACCATTAAATAATTCAATGCTTCAGTAGTATTCATATTTTTTATTTCAGCAACAAAGTCCTTGTGATTTTTAAGAAACTCGATCATACTAATTATATATTTATCTCTAAAACCTATTTTAATTGGAATTAAATCATCTAATGTTAATTTTATTATGGTATCATATGAAGGAAACAAATAATATTCCTTTTTATTAAACATGATTTTTTTACCATACAATTTACAAAAAGTTTCTATTGAATTAGAAATTCTTTTCACATTATTATTTTGACTAATAATATAGCTAACTAACATTTCTAATTCATTTTGCTTAAGAATTCTATAACTTCTACAACAATTTAAAACATCAGAAAAATCTACGTTTTCTTTACACAAATTATCAATAATTAAATCATAATTTCTACTTAAATCAAAATATTCAATAACAACACTTTCTAAATTATGAGAATTATTTGATGTAACGTGTAAGAACTCCCCTACTTGTTTGACATTAATTACCCTATCACTTAACACCACATCAAAACTGTCATCTTCTAACTGATGTGCTCTAAAACATTGGCCACTGAGCAAAGTCTCTGACAAACTCATATTTTTACAATAAACTTTAATCATAAACCTAACTTACCATAATAGTTAATATAACTACCGTTTTTTGATGTTAAAATTAAAGAAGACATTGTAAACTTTTGATAAACATCCTTGTTAATCTCATCCACATAATCACTGGGAACATTCTCTACAAAAGGAGTAAAAGTTTCAGAAATCGCATCATATTTGCCTTTCCCTGTTATCCAACTTCTATCTGAATAAATTACTAGCCCATCTCCTTCTGCAAACACATCTCTACCCATTAGCAATCTAGAATCATAAGGAACACCAAATAAATTGTAAACTGTAGGCAATACATCGATGCTGCTGACATACTTATCCACATAGATTGGTTCTACAATATCTGAATTATAAATTATCAATGTAGTTTTATATAAATCAAATTTATCATTTCTATTAATAGAACTAACTTCATTTATTTCACTTTCTTTTAAACCATATGGATAATGATCAGGCGAAATAACTATAACCGTATCATCTAATTTACCTGCTTCTTCTAAATATCCAAGCAATTTTTCCATTGAGCGATCAAACTCAATATTAGCAGCAATATAAGCTTTTACATTACTACTATAAGGCAAATCAGCAACAAGTTCTCTATTCTTATAACTCATTGAATTACCTGTAAAAGTATAATTTAAATGACCACTTACTGTCATATAATAAGTTAAAAACTTCTCTTCATTAATAAAACTAGAATACGTTGCATCTATCATTTCGATATCACTTTCAGGCCAAACCCTACAATTCATCAATTTTTCAAGGCCATTACCACAACCAACATAATTAAAGCCCATATTAGGATGGGACAAATCCCTATCATAATAAGAGTACGTATGATTGTGCCAAGCATTGGCAACATACCCTAACTCTTTAAACATATTTCCTAGCGCAAAAGGCATATCAATAAAACTACTTCTATACATACTCCAAACGCCTTCTTTAGGAATTAATGAATTCATAAACATATATTCCCCATCAGAAGTAGAAACAGTAAAAAGTGGTTGATAATAGTTATTAAACACAAATCCATTAGTACTCATTTTGTATAAAGTTGGTGTTAATTCAGGACTAATTGCTATTGTATCAAAACCTTCAGCAGTTATATAAATAAGATTTTTATCTTTAAATATTCCAGTATAATCATTTTGCTCAGTAGGTTGAACACTAGCAAAATATTCATGCATAGACCTAACCGTTTCATCACTTTCGTTTGCCAAAATAGTGGCAAAATCAATATCAAGCATATTATATTTAATTTCTTCTTCTATTATAACTTCTTCTTGACTGTTTGTATCTATCCACAATTTTTCTTCAAATCCAAAAATAAATCTTTTTAAATCAAGTCTTTCCATTGTTAGAAGTCCCATTTTATTAACTGTTAAAATTGGCGCATGTGTATCATTATACAATCTTTTATAGGAATACATTCCTTCATCATTAAAATAAATTAAAAGGCCAGTTCCTGTAAATAATAATAACATAATAGCTAAATTAACAATAATTCCAAATTTCTCATATCTTTTAAAACTAAAAACCTTATGACCAAAAATAGCAAACAACAATGTTGGGACAAACATTAAAACTAATGCTAACCAGTTTCTTGCCATCATATCCAAAATAGCACTTAAAAACCCTAAAACCTGCCCCGTACCAGTTGTTAATGAAAATATTGAAAAAATTGATTCATAAAAAGCAAAATATACCAATTGTGCCATAAATAAAATTGTTATAAAGAAGCTAAGAACAATAGTTAGTACATGATTTATTTTTTCTGAAAAAACATTTGTAATAAAGTAAAACAATATAGCAATGGGAATACTAAAAAATAGTATCGTTAATGTATCTAGCGAAAAAACGTTGTTAAATACAAAAAACTTATACATTAATTCTAAATAAAAAATCAAAAATATGTACCAAAATAAAGTTTTAACTTTTTTCATATTTACTCCTATAAATATTATATCACTAAAAAATAAAATAAAAACAACAAATTTGATTTTGTTGTTTTTTTGACTATTACTCAACAGTGACACTTTTTGCAAGATTTTTAGGTTTATCAATGTCACAACCCTTTTTCTTAGCAGTTTCATATGCTATAAATTGAAAAGGAATAATATTAACAACTGCTTGATAAAAGTCATTGACCTTTGGAAGCGTTATAACATATTCAAAATAATCTTGATCGAATTCAAATTCATCAGTAGTTATAAGATATAATGTAGCTCCTCTACTCTTTGCTTCAATAGCATTAGACAACGACTTATCAAATATTTCCTTCTCAGTTAATATGCAAAAAACAGGTGTTTCATTTTCAATTAATGCTATTGGGCCATGCTTTAGTTCCCCTGCTGGATAAATATCGCTATGGATATAACTTATTTCTTTTAGTTTTAAGCTAGCTTCCATACCTAATACATAATCCATGCATCTACCAATAAAATAAATATGCTCTTTATCATAAACCTTATTAGCAACAATAGAATAATCTAAATCATATAAACTTGTAATTTTATCTTTTAAACTAAAAAATTCAGAAATAAGATTATTTTTAGAACTTTCATCTATAATCCCCTTAATGTAGCAAAGTTTTTGTATTATTAAACTAAGTTCTAACACCTGAGTAAAATACCCTTTAGTAGTTGCAACTGCTATTTCAGGCCCAGCCAACATAGGCATAACCATCTTGGCTTCTTTTGCAATGCTAGAAGATGGAATATTAACTATCGCTAATGTATCAACATTTAATTTATTTGCCATTCGCAAGCATGCTAACGTATCAGCAGTTTCTCCACTTTGACTAATAACGATTAAAAGTGAACTACTAGTATAAAAATGATGTTTATATCTATACTCACTGGCAACTTCAACATTTACTTGCATGCTTCCATCACAAACATATTTTTCAATCAAATATTTACCAACGCAGCCCGCATAATAAGCACTTCCACAAGCTACAATATCAATCTTATCATATTGTGAAATATCTGGAATATCTTTAGAGTAATTATCATTTTCAATAAACTTGTTATATAATTTAGTACATAAATCAATTTGCTCATTCATTTCCTTTAACATGAAATGTTCATAACCGTTTTTTTGGGCATCTTCAACGGTCCAATTAGCTACCCTTACATCTTTTATTACTTTACCTGTTTCATTATAAACTATAACATTATCCTTAGTTACTTTAACAACTTCGCCCTCTTCAATATCGATATATTTTTTAGTATAAGGTAGAATCACTGAAATATCAGAAGCTAAAAAGTTCTCATTGTTACCAATTCCTACTATGAGAGGGCTATCTTTTCTCATTGCATATAAAACATCTTTTTCATCTTCAAACATTATTGCAAGAGCATAGCTTCCCTTTAACTTTATTTGAGCGTATATTAAAGCATCATATTTACTGCCTTTATAACTATCTATTAAAGCCGCAATAATTTCTGAATCAGTATCCGTTTTAAAAGAATATCCTATGAGTTCTAATTCTTTTCTCAGCTCTCTAAAGTTTTCAATAATTCCATTATGTACTAATGTAACATTTGTATTTGAATGAGGATGACAATTTAGTTCATTGACTTCTCCGTGAGTTGCCCATCTAGTATGTCCAATTCCACTATTATAGTCACCATCAATACCTTTAACTTTTTCTTCTAAGTTTTTAATTTTACCGACACTTTTTATAATTTTTAATTCTTTATTATTTCTTATTGCAAGTCCTGCAGAATCATAACCTCTATATTCAAGACATTTAAGACCCTGCACTAAAACATTAGTAACGTTTCTGCTACCAACATATCCTACAATTCCACACACAAAAAGTTTCCTCCATTTAAAAAATTATTATGATATACATTTTGTAATAAGAAAATATTTTATTTTTTGTAGTATATCTAACGATTAATTAACCGCAGTAGTACCCGCCGAATTTTCGATTACCTACTGACCTCGTCAACTTGAAAAGTTCTGGCGCTAATTAAATATTTTAACACTTGACCTCCTTATAAATACTTAACTACTATAATTATATCATTATAATAAAATAAAATGAACGTTTTTTGTAATAGTTGTTTATAAGCCGTTGTTGTTTATGAGCTTATTTGAAATACTCTATAATAGCTTTTTTAGAATTTATCATCTTATC
>CALVOQ010000049.1 GCA_944350335.1 uncultured Bacilli bacterium | reverse complement strand
ATTGTTGGATTGATTATGCAACTTATTAATGCGGAAGGTTATAAAGACTGCGTAAAGTGTGCTTTTAATCCTTTTGGAGGCGACTGCACTGTTATTCAAGAAGATGATTACAATACTCCTACGGGTGGTGGAGGCGGTAATCAAACAACTACCAAGCAATAATTATTTTATACAAAAACAGATAGAAATTAATAAAAATTATTTTATCTGTTTTTTTGTTTGTAATTTTGTAGTATGACAAAAATTTACGTTTATAATAATTTTGTCTGTATATGTAAAAAAAACTTTTAAACTAACTTTTTATATGATATAATTTATATAGTTGATAGGATGTGTTAATATGATAATAGTGTATAAATCGTTATATGTATTAATTTTAATGTTAATTTCAATTTGTTTTTATACTGATGTAAATATACCTTATTTATCGTTTAAAAATGTTCGTTTGGATAAATATATTGTGTGGGAATAGATGATTATGGAAAAATTATTGTTGAATTTAATTGGTAGTGCTTGGATTGTGGATTTATTAAGAAAGCTATGCGTGTTTTTTGACTGGTTGATTTATAGTGTTTCTGCTTGGTTTTTTGATGTGTTTTATGATATAGCAAAGATGGATATGACACTAGGTGGTGAAACTTCAATTTTATTAGTTTTAGTAGAAAGAATAAAACTATTTATAGGAATTTTTGCTTTGTTTGTTTTTGTAAAGTTATTAGTTTCTAATTTAGCAAATCCTGATCGGATTAATGAATCTGGTTCAAAAGTTGTTATGAAAGTTTTTGTTTCAATTATATTGTTAGTCGTATCTCCAACTGTTTTTGATTTAATGAATGATTTTCAAAAGGCGGTTATTGTTGATTATAACACAATACCGAAATTGGTGTTAGGACCTACTGTTGGCGAAGCTTTTGATCAAAATGCTGGACAATCATTTATGGGGACTATGTTTTCTTTGTTCTTTTATTGTACAGGAGAATGTGAACAAGAGTCTATTGACGCTATAGAGAGTGTTAGAAGGGGAGAGCAACAAATATTATCTTTAGTAAATTATACTAATGCTACGGGTGTGCAGTATGAATATCCGGTTTTATCCGGAGTTGTTGGAATGATGATGATTTATTACTTTGCCACATTCGCAATAGCACTTGGTGTAAGAATTTTCAAATTGACTGTTTTACAATTATTAGCACCTATACCCATAATCACTTATATGGATCCAAAAAGAGAAGAGTTTTGTAAAAAATATCTTACGTTGTTTATTAATACATATATTGAAGTGTTTGTTCGCTTATTTGTAATATTAATGGCATATAATCTTGGTTTAATGATTGTAAGTACTTTAACATCTGTTCAAGCATCAGACACAGGAGTTTTAATTAAATTATTTTTAATAATTGCACTATTTCAGTTCGCTAAAGCCTTTCCAAAAATAATTTCAGATTTATTTGGAATTAATTCTTCTTTAGGAGAATTAAAAGGCCCTGGTGGATTTCTTGGTGGAATTGCAGGAACGGCAGTGGGATTTGCTGCTGGTATGCGCTCTTCTAAACTAGCTGGTGTGCATGGATTAAGTCGCGCAGCACATGTTGCTTCTTCTGTATACGGAGGTGCTTCTGGTGGCCGAAAAGGTTTGTCTTCCGGCGGTATAATCGGCGGGATTAAAGGTTTTAAAGATGAGATGTATAAAAAAAGTAGAGAAGGTTATGTAAGAGCTGATCAAATTTATACATCAGGGGGATATGGAAATTATGTTAAAGGTAAACTTTTAAATAATGTAGGCGTTGATGAATTTGTTAAAAATGAATCCGCAAGATTGTCTGAAGCTGTAAATAAAGCTACTCAATCTAAAACTCAATTTGAAAATGCTCAAAGTCTTTTATCTAATTTAAAAAGTGAGGCACAGCGTTTATATGACGAAGGCCATAATGGAGGTTTAGCTGGCAATGCTACTTATCAGGCTCAATTGGTCATCAGGAAAAAAGCCGCTGAGCGATTGGCTCAACGCCCTACTGATGTAAGAGCACAGGCATCATTTAGTGCTGCGAATACAGCTATTAGTGCACTTGAATCTGCTTATAAAAGAGATATTCGTACTTTTTATGATAATGCAATGAGTGGTCGTGATAGATCGACTGAAGCAAAAAACCTAGAAGCCATTGGTAGTCGAATTAAACACGAAATAAAAGATGTTGTTCCGTTTATTTCTTTGGATTCATTGGATTCATATACAAATATTGATACTGTTCAAGTCACTTTGGATGGGAAGATATCTGCAGCAAATGCAGATATAAAAACAGCAAAAGGAAATTTAGATTCTTTTAACAATAGCAAAATTGTTCGACGTACATCTTTTAAAAAATAATAATTTAAAAGAATCGATGAGATAAAACAACTATCAATAATGAAATAACGATTTATTTGTAAAAAAATTACACAAATTTATGAAAGGAGAATGTAAATATGTATTTAATACCTGCAAATAGTAAAAAGGGACAACTAATATTTAATTTATTTAGACCTATTGATTTGTTTATATTTGCTATAGGCGCTTGTTTGACTTTGATTTTTATGTTCGCGATACAAGCGACAACTTTGCTTGCACTTGCTATAAAATTAGGGCCTATAGTTCTTGCGGCATTGCTCGTTATGCCAATGCCACATTATCATAATGTGATGATGTTTTTGAGAGATTTTATTAATTTTTATAGTAATAGGAGAGTATATGTTTGGAAAGGTTGGTGTGTGTTAGATGAGTACTCAGAAAATTAATGCAAAAGCGCAAAAATATGCTGAGAATTGGTTGCCGGTTAAGTCTATACTAAATGGAGCTATTCAAATAGAAGGCGGACTTAATGTGACGGGAGTAAAAATACAACCAAAAAATATATTTATTATGGATAGTCAAAGTCAAAGTAATGCTATATTTAATTTGAGAAATTTTTATAACACAATTGATTATGAGTTTTGGTTAATTGTTGCCGATAGGCCGGTGGATATTAATGTTTACTTATCGCAATTACAGTTGTTATATAATAGTGTACAAACACCTTCTATGAGAAAATTGATTATGCAAGATATAAATAAAGCTAATTTATTTATGGGAAAAGAAATTGGAGTTTCTGATACTGAGTATTATATTTTATTTAAAGAAAAGAAACCAGAAGTTATGCAAAAGAGAATTCAAAATTTGATTAGTGGTTTAGCAACAGTTGGTTTGTCTGCTAGACAAGTTAGTAACGATGATCTAAGAGTATTGTTAGATGGTTTCTTAAATGGTGGGGTTACAACTGAATTTGGGACGGTGATAGGTTTATGAATTTAAAAAGTCAATTGGCTCCAAAAGGTATAGAGTTTAGATCAGGTGATATGATCATCAGTGACAAATATATGACGATTTTGACTATTATAGGTTATCCAAAAGTAATACCAGAGGGTTATTTGTCAGAATTAACTCAAATGAATGGAATAAAGATAGTTATAAAACACATTCCTATTCAATTTAGTATAATGTCTAGGATGTTAAATAAAGAAATTGCCGACATGAAAATGAGATATCAAAATGAACACGATAGAACAATTCAAGAAAGAATACGTCAAGACTATGAAAGTATTGAGAGTTTTATAAGCATGTTGACCTCTACACAAGCAAGAATTTTTGATTTTCAAATGCATGTGATTGTTACTGCTGATAGCAGTGAAGAATTAGAAAAAAATAAAGTTCAAGTTAAGAACTATTTAGATGCGATGGGAATGAAGGGAATAACATTAAGGTACGAACAAGAAAAAATATTAAAAAGTTGTTTACCAATATTCCCTAAAAATGATATAGAAGATCGTGTTGGAACGCCAATTCCATCAGTTACTATGGGAGCTATGTATCCATATGTTTTTGATAGTATAAAAGATCCGGGATTAGCCTGTTTATTAGGGGTTGATTTTAGTGGCGGTGTAATTTTATTTAATCAGTTTTTATATCAAATTAAAAAAGAGTTTAATAGAAACAACGCAAATATGATAATGTTAGGTACTTCTGGTAGTGGAAAAAGTACAGCAGCAAAATTGTTACTAAGAACAAATATAAGAAATGGCAATAAAATTGTTGCTATTGATCCGGAAAATGAACTATATGAAATGACTCAAATGTATGGTGGAGATTCAATAGACTTAGGACGTGGTGGACGTTTTGGCATGATTAATCCTTTAGAGATTGTAGTTGATTCTGATGAAGAAGATGCGACTGAAGGATTAGGTTATACAATAATTACAAGAGGATTGCAGACTTTAAAAGCTTTTATGAAATATTATAGCCCTGATATAGAGGAGGACGTTTTAACGTTATTTAGTGAAGTTGTGCAGGATACATATAAAAGGTATAAAATTGATATGGATACTGATTTTACTAAGTTAAAAAGCGAGAATTATCCTACTTTTGATGATGTATATGCTACTATTAAAGGTAGACTTACTTCTATGATTGATAGGACTCATGAAAGAGATATAATGGAACGTCTTGAGTTAAAAGTTAGACCTTTAATTAAAGAATTAAGGTACTATTTTACTGGGCACACTACTGTTAAACCAAATAGTGATTTTATTGTATTTAATATAAAGGAATTAATGAATAGTGATGCTAATATACGAAATGCTTTATTCTTTAATATACTAAAGCATGCATGGGGCTTATGTCTTGATAAAAATACTAACACCATTTTAATGGTTGATGAAGCTCATACTTTACTTGCAGATAAAAATGCTTTAGGTGCTGAATTTTTAGCGCAAGTGCAAAGACGTAGTCGTAAATATAATACTGGTACCATCATAATTACACAACAACCAACCGATTTTGCTAGTCCTGAAGTATTTGTTCATGGAAAGGCGATTTTTGATAATGCTTCCTATTATTTAGTGATGGGACTAAAAAAACAAGCGGTAGATGATTTATCAAGATTAATTGATCTAAATGATCAGGAAAGAGAAAGTATTAAGAGATATAATCAAGGGGAAGCACTATTTGTTTGTGGTTCAAGACGAATGCGTATAAGTGTTGTAGTTACGCAAGAAGAATTAGATTCTTTTGGAAGTGGCGGAGGTTTTTAATTTTACCTTTGCTGGAGGTAATATATGGATAACAATGAAAATTTAACTCCTGAAAATGAAGCGGCTCAGCAAAAAACTGGGCCTAATTTGTATGATAGAATGACTGGTGCAAGAAATGCGTACAACAATTTACAAAAGGTTTCACGTTTT
>CALVOQ010000048.1 GCA_944350335.1 uncultured Bacilli bacterium | reverse complement strand
AATTATGAGAGAAAAAGACTACAAAAAGTTAGTTGACAAGTATTCTGAAAAAGAAAATAAATTAAAAAATGTTATAATTGCATTTATATGTGGTGGTATCATTGGGGTTATTGCTGAAGGAATAACTAATTTCATAAGTAAGAATTATAGTTTACCTATGGATGAAAGTTATATATATTCAACAATATTTATAGTTTGTTTAGCATCAATTTTCACAGGAATAGGTTTTTTTGATAAAATTGTTAGTTTTGCCAAAGCAGGCCTTATTGTGCCTACTACTGGATTTGCTCATTCAATGACTTGTTCAGCGCTAGATTATAAAAAAGAAGGGTTTACTAAAGGAATTGGCGGTAATATTTTTAAATTGACAGGTAGTATAATTTTATATGCAATAGTAGTATCGTTTTTTTTAGTTTTAATTAAAGGGTGTATAGAATGAAAACAATAAAATTTCACAATTCCTTTATAAATAGTAACTTTACATTATTAGGCAGAAACGAACATAGTCCAATTTTAGAAAGTAAAGTAGATAAAATATTAAATGACTATTATAATAATGAAAAAACGACAGAATTAGGAGAAATGAGTTATCAGAGAGAAAGCATATATGGATTATTAAATAAAATTAAAAAAAATGAAAAAGAAATTGATTTATTAATTGGAGGAGATTTACAAAATCAAATATTAGCAACTAATTTTTCGGCAAAAAACTTTGAAATATCATTATTAGGAATATACAGCGCTTGCGCAACTTTTACTGAAGGGTTAATAATTGCATCAAGTTTTATTGAAAGTAACTTAATTAAAAATGCTATAGTCACTACTAGCTCGCATAATTTAGTTAGTGAAAAACAATTTAGATTTCCTATAGAATATGGTGCAATTAAGAAAAAGATTAATACTTTTACAGCAACGGGTAGTGTTAGCACATATCTTACAACTGAAGGAAGCATTAAAATTGAAAGCGCTACAATTGGTAAAGTAGTAGATCTTAACTATTCAGATCCTAATAATATGGGAGCTTGTATGGCCCCATCGGCAGCCGAAACGATTTATGAACACTTAAAATCAATGGGAAGAAAGCCAGAATATTATGATTTAATATTAACTGGTGACTTAGGAGAATATGGTGTTAAGATATTAAAAGATTATTTAAATAAAAAATATAATATGGCGGTAAATAATCTTTTTGATAGTGGTATCATATTATTTGATGCCGAAAATAACCCTTGCATAGCTGGCGGAAGTGGACCTATTTGTTTGCCACTTATACTTTTTAATAAAGTTAGTAAGATAAAACATAGAAAGATACTTATAGTTGGTACCGGATCATTACATTCGACATTAAGCTCAAACTTAAAATTATCGGTTCCATCAATTTCACACGCAGTAAGTTTAGAGGTGGTAAAATGATATACATAAATGCTTTTATTTTTTGTGGAATAGTATGTGCAATTGGACAAATAATATTAGAAAATACTAAAATGACACCAGGCGACTTAAATACAATTTTAGTTATAATGGGTGCATTATTATCTTGTTTTGGGTTATATGAAATATTTTTAGAATGGGCCGGTGGCGGAGCAACCATGCCTATAATGAATTTTGGACATGTAGTATTTCAAGGAGCATATAATGGTTTCAAAGAAACAGGTATTTTGGGACTATTGAACGGATTATTGTCTTCTTCCGCAGTATTAACATTCACAATAATAATATCTTTCTTAGTTACTATGTTATTTAAACCTAAACATTAATAAAACTACCATTTTATTTTATATAGAGATTTACAACAAAATCAAAAATTGATATAATCTAGATAGAATAAAGGTGGTTTATTATGTGGCTTAAAAAAAACAAAAAAGCAAACAAAGAAATAGAAAAATCAAAGAACAACAACATAGAATTTGTGGATTTAAATACCAATGCAACAGAAGAAATAACTAATACTTTAGAGAAAAGAATAAATTATAAAGTGATAATTATTTCATTGCTTTTAGTAATAATATTTGTCGTTTTATTGCCAACAATAACTTCTATATTTGATTCTAGCTCGCCTGAAAACTATAAAAATACAGTTAACTCAAATTCTGATAATGATTTGGTAAATGGTTACATCCAAATTGATAGAAATAAGGGAAATATGACAGTTAAAGATGTCAGATTTTATAATTTTGTTAAAAGATCTAATAATACAATAAGTTATAATTATAAAGCAGAAGAAGTAATATCAAACACGTTAAGTCTACAACTATACATAGAAATCTATAATAGAAGTGAAACAATAATTTATAGGGAAATGTTCAATCCTAGTAGCGAAATAGAGAAAGGACCTGTTTTATCTGCTAATATAGTTTTAAATCCAAATATTTATAAAGAAGCATACTATGTAAAAATAGTAGAAATAACAACAAAAGATGCAATTATAACTAATAGTTTGATATGCAAAAAAGAATTTACTGATGGAATATTTAAACTAAATTACAATATAAGATATAACTTTGGAGAAAATGCTCTATTAAGTTATGAAGTTACAAAACAAGCTACAATAATAGAACCCGAAACGGATGAAGAAACTAGTGAAAATTCCGAAGATACTAGAGAGACAGATAAATATAACGATATATTTTTTAAAGAAGAAGCAGATGTTTCAAATACTAATGCTACTGATTACAACAGAGAAGATAATTATCTAAACTACACAATTGATTTAAGGACCATCGATTTACAAGATAGCGATTATGAACTTTTGTATAATATAGGGACAGTTGAAAGAACGATTAAAATTATAGAAGAATCCAATGGATGGAGTTGCAAAAATGAATAATCTTTTAATTGGGGATTTTGAAGGCCCATTAGATTTGTTACTTCATTTAATAAAACAAGAAAAAAAAGATATTTTTGAAATAAGCATAACTGAAATAACAGAAAAATATATGGATTTTATAAAAAAAATGGAAGAATTAAATCTTGATATTGCAAGTGAATATTTAGTTATGGCTGCAGAATTAATAGAATTAAAAAGCAGATCATTATTGCCAATAGAAAAAGATAATTTAGCAGAAGAAAACGAAATAAACCCTGAAGAAGAATTGAAAAATAGATTGTTAGAATATCAAAAATATAAAGAAACTAAAGATACATTTATAGAACTCGCAAATAATCGTGCAAATTATTTTACAAAAGCACCTGAACTATTTACGAATTACACTGATAAAAAACTAGTTAATACAAGTAATGTTACAAAAAACGATTTATTAAATGCATTACAAAAATTGTTAGAAAGAAGATTATATCAAAAACCACTAAACACAAAAATAACAAAAAAAGAATTGTCAGTAAAAGAAAGAATTGATAAAATAAGAAATATACTAAAAAGTGAAAAAATTGTAAAATTTGAAACGTTATTTGATAATTTTGAAAAATCCTATGTAATTGTCACATTTTTATCTATTTTAGAAATGGCTAAAAATGGTGAGATAAACTTAAAGCAAGAAAATAATTTTGGTGAAATATACATTGAAAGAGTTGATTAAACATGAAGTACAAAAGTGTAGTGGAAGGAATTTTATTTATAGTTGGTGATGAGGGAATTACTATAAAAGAAATAAGTGAAACGTTGAATATTTCAGAAGAAGAAGTAAAGAACGTATTAAGTGAACTTAGAAAAGACTATGAGCAACCAGATCGAGGAATAAGAATATCATTTTTAGGGAATACTTTTAAATTAACGACAAAAAGTGAACATAGACAGTATTATGAAAAACTTGTAACGAATAGTAGAGAGTTTACACTGTCAAACGCGGCATTAGAAACTTTGGCAATCATTGCATATAACGAACCAATAACAAGAATAAAAATTGACCAAATTAGGGGTGTTTCAAGCATACAAATTGTAAGAAAATTAATGGCTATTGGTTTTATAAAAGAATGCGGTAAGGAGAACACTGTAGGTAAGCCCAATTTATACAAAACGACAAGTGAATTTCTAGACTATTTTGGACTAGCAACAAAAGAAGATTTACCAAAATTACCAAGTATAGAAAAGCCGGTTATTGATGAAGAAAAAGATTTATATGAATCAAATTATAATGAAAAACAACAATAGACTAATTTTGAAAGCATTATTATTTTTAACTTTATGATATTAGATTTATATAATTAGACAAAATCAAAATAATCATTAAAAATATAAATTAAAATATTAATATATGAGCGTTAATATTTGAAATGAAGGTTTACATGAAAAAAATATTAAAAGTTATTTTAGCAGTTATGGGAATTGTAGCTTTATTATTTATAATAGACTTAATATGTATTTTTACGATTAATAGACCATTACTAGCAATGAAAGAAGATACAGGTGATTCAGTTAATTTAATATATAGAGGATTGGTATATGATACATATAATTGTCATGAATATTCTTCACCACAAATTAAATTAAAAGGATCAAAGTTTACGTGTGCTGCTAGCAGTAACAAAATAATAGAAATAATAGATAAGACAAAAGATATAAAAGATTTTGCTTGCGATGAAACGTTAGAAAGTTTTTATCAAGACGATAATTATAATTATTATTGGAATTGTATTAAAAACGAATATATGATTGTAAAATACGAAAATGGATACGAAGAAACAATTAGTGAAGCTTTAAAAAAGGGTACTATAAATATTAATGATTTGGATAGCTATAATATTAAATATATAAAAGAGAAGAAATAGTAATTGTTGTTATTTCTTTTTTATTACAAGTTTATTTTGGCATTTATTTAAATCTTATAAACATAAAAAAATAAAGAGTAACAGTAAAACTCTAGGAATATTTCCTATAAAAAACAACGGACATATTATAAGATTTAAATGTGAAAGGAGAAAAAATGAATCAAGAAAAAATAGGTAAATTCATCGCTGAATGCCGAAAACGGAAAAAAATGACACAATCAGAACTAGGAGAAAGATTAGGAGTAACTGAAAAATCTATTAGTAATTGGGAAAATGGAAGAAATATGCCTGATTTATCACTATTTAAGCCTTTGTGTGATGAACTTTGCATTACAATAAATGATTTATTAAGTGGTGAAAAAGTAAAAGAAAAAGATTATAAAGAAAAATTAGAAAAAAATATTATTAACACAATAGATTATACAAATAAAAAAATAGAAAACCGAAATAACTTTATTGGAATACTATTTATAATTTTTGGAGTTTTAATTTCAATTACTGCTATTGCTATCTTTCCAAGTGAAAGTAGTTGGGGAT
>CALVOQ010000047.1 GCA_944350335.1 uncultured Bacilli bacterium | reverse complement strand
CAAAAATCTCTCAAACCCTTATAAATAAAAGGACTGAGAGATTTTATTTTTTTAAAACTGATAAATTTAGGATTATATAAAGTCAAATGGAGCGTTGACAAACATTTGTTTATAAAGTAAAATAACATTTGTGAGGTGCCCTATGCTTGATAAAATAAAACCACAATTTTTTGTTAGCGACAAAATAAATAACAATATTAGTGAATGTCATATTAATAAAAGTGCGAATTCGTCTATTAACTTTTTTCTAGACATTTTACTCAATTGCATAGAAAAAACTACCCAGAAAACTACCCAGAAAAAATTAACAAATACTCAAACTAAAATTATTAAAAAATTAAATGATAACAACTATAAGGTTCTGATAAATCAGGATACTGGGAAATTATTGAATAAATAAAAAGAATTAATATCACAATAAAACTAATTGAAAATCAGTTGCTTTTACACTTATACAAATATGTAAGATTCGTGTAAGATTATTGATGAAATAGTTAGTTTAATATATAATAAAAAATAATTTAAAATTGAAGTAGCCGTGAAAAAAGTGTCTATTTTGAATAATTAAATAGACTAAAGCGCAAATCGTTGAAACTATGGCACAATTTTTCTAGTCAATAAGAATTATAGTAAAGGAGGCAGTATGTTCAAATTAGTATCAAAATATAGTCCAAGCGGTGATCAACCACAAGCTATTCTAAAACTTATAGAAGGAATAAAAGAAGGCAAAAAAGAACAAGTTTTATTGGGGGCAACTGGAACAGGTAAAACTTTTACAATAGCTAATGTAATAAAGGAAACCAATAAACCGACACTAGTACTTGCCCATAATAAAACATTAGCTGGACAACTATATAGTGAATTTAAAGAATTATTTCCTGAAAACAGAGTATTATATTTTGTATCTTATTATGATTATTATCAACCAGAAGCATACGTTCCTAGCAAAGATTTATATATTGAAAAAGATGCTAGCATAAATGATGAGATTGATGAATTAAGGCACGCCGCTACAAGTAGTTTATTAAATCGAAGAGATTGCATAGTAGTAGCTAGCGTATCTTGTATATATGGTATTGGTGAAGTTGAAGAATACAAGAATAAGATGTTGACACTAATAACAGGAGATGTAATTGATAGAGATGAAATACTAGAAAAATTAGTAAACATGCTTTACGAAAGAAGTGTAAATGATTTTACAAGAGGAACATTTAGAGTTAAAGGTGACACTATAGAAATAATACCAGTATACGAAAAAAAGAACGGAATAAGAATAGAACTTTTTGGAGATGAAATAGAAAAAATATATGAGTTTGATACATTGACGGGAGTCATAATAAATGAGAAAAAAAGTGTAAGTATATTCCCTGCTTCTCACTTTGTAACTAGTGAAGAAAAATTAAATGAAGCAATAAAAAGAATAGAAAAAGAACTTGAAGAGAGATTAAAAGAACTAGATGAAACTCAAAAACTAGTTGAAAAAGAGCGATTAAAGCAAAGAACAATGTATGACATAGAAATGTTAAAAGAAACTGGTTTTTGTCATGGCGTTGAAAACTATTCAAGACATCTAGCACTTAGAGATGAAGGAGAAACACCAACTACCCTAATAGATTTCTTTCCAAAAGATTTTTTATTAGTTGTTGATGAATCACATGTCACACTTCCTCAAGTGCGTGGAATGTATAATGGAGATAGACAGAGAAAACAAACATTAGTAGACTATGGTTTTCGCTTGCCAAGCGCAAGAGACAATAGACCACTAAAGTTTGAAGAATTTGAAAACAAAATAAACCAAGCAATATATGTTTCTGCAACGCCTGGAGACTATGAATTAGATAAGACAAATGGAGAAATAGTTGAACAAATAATTAGACCAACCGGATTATTAGACCCAACGATAGAAGTAAAACCAACTAAAGGACAAATTGACGATATAATTAATGAAATAAAACTAAGAACAGAAAAAAACGAAAGAATCTTAATTACTACTTTAACCATAAGAATGGCAGAAGAATTAACAAACTATTTAAAAGACATGGGAATAAAAGCATTATATTTACATAACGAAATAAAAACATTAGAAAGACTAAACATAATAAGAAATCTAAGACTAGGTAAAATTGACGTCATTGTTGGAATTAACTTACTAAGAGAAGGAATAGATATTCCAGAAGTATCATTAATATGTATTATGGATGCAGACAAACAAGGTTTTTTAAGAAGTGATAGAAGCTTAATACAAACCATAGGAAGATGTGCTAGAAACAAAAATGGCCACGTAATAATGTACGCAGACACAATAAGCGAAGCTATGAAAATTGCCATTGAAGAAACAAAAAGAAGAAGAACAATACAAGAAAAATATAACATTGAACATAACATCATACCGCAAACTATAATTAAAGATATTAGGGATAATGTCACAAATGTAGAAGAAACAAAAAAGAAACCAAATAAAAAAGAACAAAGAAAGAATAAACAAGAGTTAATAAAAGAACTAGAACTTGAGATGCGCAAAGCCGCTAAAGAACTTGATTTTGAACGAGCAATGGAATTAAGAGATGCTATGTTCGAATTAAGTGTAAACGAAGATTAATGCTTAACTTTATTTAAATTTTTAAAGTTTAAATAGCCTTGATTTCAGTTCTTCTTTCTTAAAACTAAAGTTGATTTATTATCTTCTAATTGCTCATGTATTAACTCACTATAGGCTTTTAAAATTTCTACTTCATCTGCAAAATACAATCCCAAGCCATGAATAAGTTCAACAATTTCCACCCTACTTTTGCTTCCAAAACCAGCTATACAGAACAAATCATTACAATTTAATTTTAATAGATCTCCAACGGTATAAATATTATTTCTATATAATGCTTGTATACCATGACCATTTATTCCTAAGTGACGTATTTCAACAGTCGCTAATTCATCTAATGAATAGTTTTGGTGCAATATTGCAGATATTTTACCTTTTGAATCCTCGTAGTCTCTAGTTAAAAGTTCTACTTTTCTATTTATTGATATAGAAAAACCCAAATCTTTTAAATCATTTATAACTTCTTGAGGAATATCTAATGAAGAATAACTTATGAAAGAAAAAGTTTCGCCAAGCGTTTTTAAAAAATCAGGACCATATTCGCGTTGTTCTCTATAAATACCTAATTGGTCATTGCTATGAATAAAAGCAGAGGTTAATTTTTTTTTATCTTTATATGCTGACATAAAAAATAATCTCTCTTTTTCTTTTTTACTTAAATCTTCTATAAATCTTAAATTCATTGATATCATTTTTTGTTCAATTTGATGTACAAATTTCTCACTTATTTTTTTATTAGTTAGATCAAATTTGGATAAAGTTAGCAATTCTTCCAAATTTTTTACCCCAATTTCATATAACGCAGCTATAATTTCGTATGAAAAACCTAATGTTATTAAACTTTTTTCTTTTAACTGTTCATATTGATCTGATAACATTAAAGAACTTGGTTTCTTTTTTGTATAATCGGATTTAGTATCTTGAAGATCATCTAATATGCCTTCATTAATCTTCTCATCGTCCTGTTTTTTAGGCCAGTATAACAAAACTTTAAATAATCTTGCTTCAGAGCTTTTGATTATTGTTCTTACTCTTTCGTGAGATTTATCAATATGTTTTGCAATATCTCTAAGAGTTTGTCTCTTTCCACCATTTAATATTCCATAGTATTGTCTTAAAATATGCGTCTTTTCTCTATTTAAAGGACTAATCTCTTCAATATCTAAATTTTGCAAATCATTAACAAGTACTTCTACTAGTTTTTTATTGCTTTGATACCTTTCATCTAAAGAATAATTTTTTCCATAAATTCTAGTTGAAATAAACTCAAAAAAAGTTTTATCTAAAATCATATTTTATCACCATAAAAAATAATCACATTTACAATGTGATTATAAAAATTCACCATTTTTTACAACCCCCATTGCTTAAATACATACAAAATTATAGCATAAACAAAGAAAATTGTCAAAAATACTTACATTGACTCTTTACTCTAACTACATGGTTGTTACTTACATGGTATTATCAAAACCAACCACTTAAATAGGTAATAAAGTTTTTTTACTTTAAATATTTTTGGATTTATTTTCAATTGCATTTAATACTAATTTTTCAAATTCATCAAAAACCATATTTTCAGTCTCAGTTTCTCCATATTTACGTACATTAACAAAATTACTTACTTTTTCTTTATCACCTAATACCAAAGTAATAGGAATTTTTTTAGTTTGACTTTCTCGCATTTTATACCCAAGTTTTTCTTCCCTATCATCTATTTCTACTCTCAATCCTAATTCAACTAATTTATTTTTTACTTTTAGTGCATATTCTAAATGATAGTCATTATTTACAGGTATAATATTAATTTGAACTGGACTTAGCCATAGTGGAAATGCTCCAGCATAATGTTCAATTAAAATACCGATAAATCTTTCAATAGAACCATAAATAACTCTATGTAGCATAATTGGTTCCTTTTTTTCACCATGTTCATCTATATAAAACAATTCAAATCTTTTAGGAAGTTGCATATCTAACTGTATAGTGCCACATTGCCAAGGTCTACCTAAAGAATCATATACTTTAAAATCTAATTTTGGTCCGTAAAATGCTCCATCACCAGGATTAAGTTTATATTCTTTACCTGCATTCAAAACCGCATTTTTTAGTGCTTCTTCGGCCCTATCCCAAACACTAATTTCACCAATAAACTTATCAAGTGGTCTAGTACTTAATTCAATAGAATAATTAAGTCCAAAAACCGCATACATTCTATCTATAAACTTAATTAAATTGATAACTTCACTTTCAATATCGCTTTCTTTCATAAATATATGTGCATCATCTTGAGTGAAAGTTCTAACCCTAAATAAGCCACTCAATGCTCCACTTGCTTCATGTCTATGAACTAATCCAAGTTCTCCAACTCTAAGTGGCAAGTCTCTATAGGAATGCAAACTATTTTTATAAACTAACATTCCCCCAGGACAATTCATTGGTTTAATAGCAAATTCATTATCATCAATCTGACTAATGTACATGTTGTCTTTATAATTAGCCCAGTGACCACTTAACTCCCATAATTCTTTACTCAACATAGTTGGCGTTTTAATAAACTTATAATTTTCTTTAGTATGTTCTTCATACCAAAAAGTTTCTAAAATATTTCTAATAATCATTCCGTTTGGTAACCAAAATGGAAAACCAGGGCCAAAATCACTAATCATAAATAAATCAAGTTCTTTTCCTAACTTTCTATGATCTCTTTTCTTTGCCTCTTCCAAGAAATTCAAATAATCATTAAGATCTTCTTCAGATGTAAAACATATTCCATATATTCTTTGAAGCATTTTATTATTTGCATCGTTTTTCCAATACGCACCACTTACTTTAAGAAGTTTAAAATATTTAAGTTCTTTAACTGATTCAACATGAGGCCCACGACATAAATCTGTAAAATCTCCTTGAGTATACATACTTATAACTGTATTTTCTTCATCCATTCTATTAATTAAATCTATTTTATAAGGATCATCTTTAAATTTTTCTAATGCCTCATTCTTAGTTATTTCTTCTCTATAAATTCTTTTTCCATCTTTAGAAATCTTTTTCATTTCTTTTTCTATTTTATCTAATTCTTCCTCTTTTACTGCTTCATCACCTAAATCAATATCATAGTAAAAACCATCTTCAATAACTGG
>CALVOQ010000046.1 GCA_944350335.1 uncultured Bacilli bacterium | reverse complement strand
CAAAGAATGGTTCTTTGCTAAACTTAAACATTGAAGCTACAATATTACTTGGAAACATTTCAATTTTGTTATTTAATGTTAAAACTGTATCGTTGTAAAACTGTCTAGCACTAGCTATTTTATCTTCAGTGTCTTTTAAATCTGCTTGTAAACTCATAAAGTTTTGGTTTGCTTTTAAATCTGGGTAAGCTTCACTAAGTGCGAAAAGTTTAGAAACAAAATTAGATAATTGATCATTTGCTTTCATTTCTTCTTCAGGTGTTTTTGCAACATTAAACTTATTTCTTGCTTCAATTACACCTTTTAAAGTTTCTTCTTCATGACTTGCATATCCTTTTACAGTTTCAACTAAATTAGGTATTAAATCAAATCTTCTTTTTAATTGTACATCTATCTGAGCCCATTGATCTTTTACTCTGTTTCTCATTCCAACTAATCCGTTATATGTTGCAATAAAGTATAATACTATTAAAACAACTACAACAACTATACCAATAATCCAATACACTTTATTCCTCCTAATTTTATTATACTACTCATTTCTTAATTTTGCATTATATTTTTCAGCTATTTTACTTATAATATTTTCAAAATCTTTCATGACTTCTTCATCACTTAGTGTCCTATCATCACTCTGATATGTTAAACTAAATGCTAAACTTCTACTGTCTTCTGTGTCAAATACATCAAAGACAATAACATTTTTTAATATTTTATTACCGAATTTGTATATATCATTTATTACATCTGTAGATACAACGTTTTTATTAAAGTTAAAACTCACATCTTTTTTTACACTTGGATATTTACTAGGCGACTTGTATTTAATTTTCGCGCCAATAGAATTACTTAAATTATCTAATGATATTTCAAACATAAATACGTTTTGTTTTTCAATATTTGGATGTAATTTTCCAATAAAACCTATTTTTTTATTATCAACTAGTATATCTGCTGTTATTCCTTTATGCATAAAGCCAATATTTTCGTTTCGTACAAATCTAAATCTATTTTTATATCCTAAATATTCTAGTAATGAAACTATCACACCTTTTAAATAATAGAAATCTATTTCATTTGTTCTTTGGAAATCACTTACTTCTATTTTACCTTTTGCTAAAGCACATAATTTCATATCTTCTTTGAATTCTTCATTTTCTTTGTAATATACATTACTTATTTCATATATAAACACGTCTTCTACTTTTCTTGCTTTATTATAATTTAATACATCAATTAAACTTGGTATTAAATTTGTTCTAATATGAGTCCTATCTTTACTTATTGGTTTTAATAATTCTATATTTTCTTTATCTTCATATTTGTATTTTTCACTGTCATTTTTACTTATTAAACTATACGTTCTAGTTTCGCTAAATCCTAAGTTTTGCATAAAAGAACTTACATCTTTTCTGTATTTTATTCTTGGAACATACGAACCAGTTTGCATTTTTAAACGTGGTAATTTTGCTATTATTTTATCGTAACCAAATAGTCTTCCAACTTCTTCAATTATATCTTCTTTTATGCTAATATCTAATCTTCTTGTAGGTGCAGTAACAAAGTATGTTTGATCTTTTGTAACATATTCAAACTTTAATCTATCTAATATGTCTATTACATCATCATGTTCTATTTTTACACCTATTACATCATTTATTTCTTCTAAAGTTACTTTTATTTCATTTTTTTCAAGTTTTATGTTATCTACAAGTTTCTCATCTTTGCTTACTGATGCATCTGCATATTTTTCTAATAAATGGCAAGCTCTTTTTAAAGCAAGTAAAGTATACTCAGGATTTAATCCAACTTCATACCTTAAACTAGCTTCACTCCTTAAATCTAGTTTTATACTTGTCTTTCTTACTTTTAATTTATCAAATATTGCACTTTCAATAATTATATTTTTTGTAAATTCATCTACATCTGAATTAAGTCCACCCATTACTCCTGCTATACATATTGGATCATTTCCATTTGTAATTACAATATCTTCATTTGTTAAAATTCTTTCTTGTTTATCAAGAGTAATTATTTTTTCACCATCATTAGCCATTCTTACCAATATTGTTTTCCCAACTTTATCAGCATCGAAGAAGTGAAGTGGTTGCCCGTATTCTAACATTATATAGTTTGATATATCTACTACATTATTAATAGGTCTCATACCAGCATTAGTTAATCTTTGTTTTATAAATTCAGGACTATCTTTTATCACTACATTTTTAACTAATTTTGCATAATATTTTAATACATTTTCCGTTTCTACTTTTAGTTCTATATCTGTACTAAAATCACTTTTAGTGTAATCAGTTTCTGGCATATTAATACTTCTACCTAAAACTGCACTAACTTCATATGCAAACCCTATATGGCTTAGACAATCATTTTTTCTGTTCGGATTTAAATCTAATGTATATATAGTATCTATATTTAGATATTTTTTAGGGTTCTCGCCAACAACAGCATCTTCATTAAATTCATGTATTCCTTCACTATGTTCTTCTAATCCAAGTTCTTCTAACGAACAAAGCATTCCATCACTCGTTATTCCCCTGATGATGCTTTGTTTTATTTGAATTCCATTTGGTAAAATCGCACCTGGTAAACTAACAATAACTTTTATTCCTTTTCTTGCATTAGGTGCTCCACAAATAATTTGTCTAGTCTCATTACCAACACTCACTGTACAAACTTTTAAGTGGTCACTATTTTCATGTTTTATTGCATCTATTACTTCTCCAACAACTATGTTTGTAAAATCAATTTCTCCACTAACTTGTTCAACGTTTACACCAGCATTTGTTATTTTTTCAGCTAAGTCTCTTTTATTTATATCATCAATTTTTACATAGTCATTTATCCAGTTAGTACTTATTTTCATTAGTTATCCCTCCTACTAAATTCGTCTGTTCTCAAATCATTTGTATATAAAACTCTTATATCACCTATTCCATATTTAAGCATAGTAAGTCTATCTAAACCAAAACCAAATGCAAAACCATTGTATTTTGTTGTATCATAACCGCATCCAGTTAATACGTTTGGATGTACCATTCCAGCACCAGCTACAGTAATCCATCCTGTATTTTTACATAGTTCACAACCTTTTCCGCCACATCTAAAACAACTTATATCTAGTTCTACACTTGGCTCAGTAAATGGATAGAAACTTGGTCTAAACCTACTTTCAACATTACCAAATAATCTCTTTACTACTAAATCCATTGTACCTTTTAAATGTGCTAAACTTATGTTTTCATCAACTAATAATCCTTCCATTTGAGTAAATTGATGAGAATGTGATGCATCATCGTTATCACGCCTATATGTTTTTCCTGGACAAACCACTCTTATTGGAGTTTTATCTTTGTTTGCTAACATTGTTCTTATTTGCACCGGACTAGTTTGACTTCTTAAAAGCATGCTATCTGTGATATAAAATGTATCTTGTTCATCTCGTGCAGGATGCCCGATAGGTAGATTTAACATTTCAAAATTGTATAAATCACATTCAACTTCAGGCCCTTCTACGACAGTAAAACCTAAAGAAATAAAAACTTCTTCTAATTCTGATATTACTTTTTCTATAGGGTTTGGACTTCCAATTTTTCTAAATGTTCCATTTAATGTAATATCTATTTTCTCATGTTCTAATAATGAATTAAGTTTTTCTTCTTCTAATTGTTTCTTTTGGTTATCCAATTTTTCTGTTATTTCTCTTTTTAATTCATTTATTAAACTTCCTAGTTCTTTAACACTATCTTTACTTACATTTTTTAATTTACTCAATAGTTCAGTTATTTTTCCTTTTTTTCCTAAGTAACTAATTCTTACTTCTTCTAACTCATCTAAACTAGTTATATTTAAAGTTTCAAATTCTTTTTTTACTGTTTCTAATTGTTCTTTCATTTTTTCCTCCCAAAAAAATAATCTTTAATTCATAAGGACGGACTTATTCCGCGGTACCACCTTATTTCATAAAGATTTATGCTTCTCATTAAGTTAACGCCTTTTATACGTCTTTTAAATTGCTGGCTGAAATTCATAAATATACTTTTGATAGTTTTCACCAACCACTAACTCTCTAATAAAAAATATATATTTATTACTTAAACCATTAAAAGTAAGTTTATTATACAATATTTTGTAATTTAATACAATAAGTTTTGTAGGTTTTCTCCTTATAGTTAACTATTAATAATTTTGTTAAATTCATCTTTTTCAAGTTCCTTGATAGATTTTTCTGGAGTCGGTAAATCTTCTGGCATTGTGCCACCAAGTTTCTCTATAGTATCTCTAACTGCTTTACCAACTTTATAATGAGTATGAGTAGCGTTTTCTTCATTAGGTTTTTCTTGTTTTTCTAACAACGCTTCTGTTTGCGTTATTCTAAATATATTTGCGCCTAATTCTACACTACCCATTTTATCAAGTATATCTTCTCTATATCTTAGTCCTTTTCTCTTAGCAATATCATCTGCAGCCTCTCCATTATATAATCCTTTATATCCAGCATTTGTAAATCTATCAAAGTTTTTAACGCCTTTTTCTTTTGCTATTTTATATAATATTTTATTACCATCTCTAGTTTGTTTTCTTCTATATAGTCTTTTCTCATCTTCACTTAACTTACTATATTCTTTTTCTGTTAATTCCATTTTTCTTGTTTGAATAGCAAAGTAAGTTTGACCTAAAGCCACTGTTTCAAACATCGGATTAGCATTTTGTACTATTAAATAGCAAGCATAACGACTTAATTTATAATCAATGATAGCTTTAGTAGAAACTCCTGCTTTTACCATTTTGGTGTCTACACCAAAATGGTAATTTATATCATTATTGCTTTGTACACAAGCAACTTGTGCCTTTTCAATAACAGCAAAAAAATATCGCCACTCTTTGTACCCTAATATTTGTTGTAATTCCCTAGCTAATCAATATTCATTGCCATTATTATCTATATGCTTTACATCATCAAATGTTTTTTTGTTATATTTTTCTATATTATTCATCTTTCTTTACCACCTCTATTACTATATATTAAAATTGCTATTTTACTTTCATCATTTCATTATTTGTTGGTTTCTATTTCGCATTTTTATTTTTGAATCTATCGCTGATCACTAATAGTCGCATTACTATTGCTTTCTTGTAAAGCTGTAAGAGGATCATACGGCGCTCCTGTAGTTGTTCCTGCTAAAAGTGCAATATCAACAGCATTTTCTGGAATACCCCAAGAATTTCCGGAAAATAAGAACGTTGCTTGGTCTACTACATATCCGCGAGTATTGTAAACTACATTATTCATTATTGTACCAGTGGAATTTGGATTCAAATATGCAGGCTGTCTTAAAGTATGAAATATGTTTTCGCGAACAAGTAAATTAGTTGCATTAGACTGTGTTACAAATCCTCTGTTTACTACCCAAGTGGATGAGTCTCCCGATTGATCTGGTCCATATATTTGCGAATTTATAATTTGATTTCCATCTCCAGCAACTTGAATAAATTCAACAGGATACGGAACATCACTAGTCATAGTAACCCCATCAATTGTAATATTACCGCCAGTTAATACAAATGGAACGACAGGCGCTTCTAAGACAAACACCGAACCTGCTCTACCTTTAATTATTAATCCCGGAATATCTAGTGTAGTTTGTTCAGTAATTGGATATGTACCACTTAAAACATTTATTATGCCATTAGGTTCTACTACTGCTAAGGCTTCTTCTAGTGTTTGAAAAGGGTTTTCTTGACTCCCATCTCCATTTGGT
>CALVOQ010000045.1 GCA_944350335.1 uncultured Bacilli bacterium | reverse complement strand
AAACTTCTGCCAGGCGACATATTTTTTTAATTTTTTATGAAATAATAAACGTATAAGGAGATTTTTAACTTCTATGAGAAGGTATTCTAAAAATATATTATCAATTATGGTAAGAAAAAATATTAGAAAATATAGACTTATACGTGGATACACATTGCAAGAATTAGCAGATTTCACTGAGTTAACACATGGATATGTTAGAGATTTAGAATGTTTAAGCATAGATAAAACTCCTACGCTAGAAACTTTAGGAAGATTTGCAGATGCGCTAGGAATAGATATTAGACAGTTGTTTGATGATGTTCCTTTAGATAACGATAAATAAAAAACCTCAAATTTAGGTTTTATTTTGTGTTTTCATAACGTACTTGACATTCTTCGATTAATTTTAAAGCCGCTTCTTTATTGTGAAAATCTTTTGCTTCAACTACAATTTTTTGCAGTGTTTTATAATTTTGAAAAAAATCTTTTATTTCTGCTTGTAAATGATTTATGTCTTCAATATCGTTGATGTGTTCAAATCTAGGATCTTTATCTACTACTGCAATAACTTTTTCATCATGTTGTCCATTATCAATAACACTTAGGTATCCTATTATCCTTGCATCTACTATACAGCCAGGAAATGTCGGATATGAGCTAATTATTAGAATATCCAGCGGATCTCCATCTTGAGATAAAGTATTTTCAATGTAACCATATTCACCAGGATAAGTAAGTGCACTATACAGTACACGATCCAACTTTATTTTTCCATTTTTTTTATCAACTTCAAATTTGTTTTTTGTTCCCATTGGAATTTCAATTATACTTTCATATACATATTTCATTATTATTCACCATTTTGAGTATATTTTATATATTAAATATTGTCAATAAACTACGTATATTATTTGTCACATTTAGGTAAACTAAGAATGAGGTGCTTATATGGTAAATACTGGATTAATTAGAAAAATAGATGAATTAGGTAGAATCGTTATTCCTAAAGAAATACGTAAAAATTTAAATATAAAAGATGGAGAAGAATTAGAAATATATGTAGAAAATGACAATATAATTTTAAAAAAATATCATAGACTTTTAACTTTTAAAGATGTAGTTATAAGTTATATCAATTTATTTAATAAGTTAATGCCTATATCATTAATTGTTACAGATAGAGAATATGTTATTTTTTCTAATAAAAATGACTATAAAGTTTTAGAAAATAAAAAAGTGAGTAATAATTTAAATAGTATTTTTGATGAACGAAAAATTGGGACAGGTATTAATTTGAATATATGTGAGGATAGTGTTATAAAAGGTAACTATTATATTAAACCAATAATAGTAAATACCGATTTAGTTGGATCAATAATATGTATTAGTGAAAAGGAAATTACTAATCAAGATAAATTGATAGTAGATATAATTGATTCTCTTTTAAAAATAAAATTAGAAACTGACTAGACATAAATTATTAGTTATTATATACTTTATTTGTTAAGTATTTAATAATCTAACAAGAATATTTATACTTGATGTTCTTGTTTTTTTGATGAGGTATTATATGAGAAAGTTTGAAAAAATAAGTTATGAGCAATTTAAAAAAGATGTTTGTGAGGATAAAAATATTTATAATGATTACAAATTACCTAGTAGGAAGACAATTAATAGTGCAGGATATGATTTTTGTTTAATTAATGATGTTGAATTAGAACCAAATCAAATATTAAAGGTTCCAACTGGAATTAAAGTTCAAATGAATAGTGATGAAATGTTAATGTTGTTTGTTAGAAGCAGTGTAGGATTTAAATATAATGTAAGATTAACAAATCAAGTTGGTATAATTGATAGTGATTATTACAATAATAGTGAAAATGAAGGTCATATATGGATTTCTGTTCAAAATCAAAGTAGTGACAAATTTATTTTTAAGAAGGGACAATCAATTTGTCAAGGAATATTTGTTAAGTTTTTTACAACTGATGATGAAATTAGTTCCGGAAAGTTAAGAAATGGTGGTTTTGGAAGCACTGGAAAATAAGTGAGTATGCAAAGAATGTAAAAATATGTAAAAAAATGTAAAAGATTGAAAAAGTTTGTTTTTTTAATTGAAATTGATTTTATAAATTGTTATAGTTTGTTTGATGCTTATGAAAATAATAAATTATTGTCGTATAAACAAAAAAAGAATTTTATCAGTTTTGGCAGTAGATATTGTAGTTTTAATAATGTTATTTGCTAAAGAGCAAATACATTTATATACTATAATTTTTGCGGGTTTATTAGTATATTATAGTATTTTATGGATTAAGTATGAAATGTAGAGAGGTTTACTATGTTTGTTGATACACATGCACATATTAATTCAAGAGATTGTAAAAATATTGATGAAGTTGTTGCTTCGGCAAAAAAAAATAATGTGTTAAAGGTTGTTAATTGTGCCGATGATTTAAATACAAGTTATGAGGTTGTATCTTTGAATAAAAGGTACAATTTATTGTATCCTGCGGTGGGAATACATCCATTAAATGTTGATAGTATTGATACCAATACTTTTTTTGAGTTGGAAAAAATAATTAGGAATGATAAAGTAATAGCAATTGGAGAGATTGGATTAGATTATTATTATTCAAAAGATAATATGTTAAAACAGATTGAGATATTTGAACTTCAGTTAAAATTAGCTTCAAAGTATAATTTACCGGTTATAATTCATTCTCGCAATGCAACTGACGATATGTTAAAAATATTAAAGAATTATAAATTGAAAGGGGTTATTCATTGTTTTAGTGGAAGTATAGAAACGGCAAAAGAGTTTATCAAATTAGGTTATTTTTTGGGAATAGGTGGTGTATTAACTTTTAAAAATTCTAAATTAGGCGAAGTAATAAAAAATATTCCTATGGAATACATTTTGTTAGAAACGGATTCTCCATTTCTAACACCAGAGCCTTATAGAAAAAAGGTTAATGAACCTAAATATATACCAGTTATTGCTGAAAAAGTTGCATTTTATAAAAATATTAGTGTTGATGAAGTTATGAGCATAACAAGTTTGAATGCATCTGCTCTTTTTGACTTTTCAAGCAAATAATAGTATAATTATTTTTAACCAAGAGGTGTATTGATGAAAATATATAAACCTAAAAAATGGTTAGTTATAGTTAGAACATGTATGTTATTTGTTTTAATGTTATTAATAAGTACTAATGTTTTGGATACTTCTTATAACGTGGAAATAAATAATGTTAATTTGAATAAATCTTTGGAAGTTGCGATTATTGAAGAAAATCACGAAAGTTTATATTTAAGTGAATTATATGACACTGAAGCTACCTTTGTTGGAGATTTAACTGCATACGTTGGGGATTGCCCTTTATGTTCAGGAATTCTTGCATGCCATCCAAGAACTAATGTTTTAGAAAGCGGAATTTATTTTGAAGATTCTGAGTATGGTAAAGTTAGAATTGTTGCTACTAGTAGTAAATTTTCGTGTGGGACAATTTTAAGATTTAATGTTGATAAAATAGGTGGAGAGCCTATAATTGCAATAGCAATGGATAGAGGCGTAGGTGGAAACGATGTTGATTTATTAGTTGATGATGTTGATTATGCTATAACAAATATAGGTAGGGTCAGAGAGCAAAAATTTGAAGTTTTGCGATATGGTTGGTAAAATGGAAAGATTTAGACATAAAAAAAGTTTAGGACAAAATTTTTTAAATGACAAAAATATTTTAAATAAAATATTGGTTGGTACATGTATTGACCCTAACTCGTTAATTATTGAGATTGGTCCTGGTAGCGGGGCTTTGACCGAAAAATTAATTGAAACGAATAATAACGTTTTGGCTTTTGAGATTGATACTAGATTAGATATTTATTTAAATAAATTGGAGGAAAAATATAGTAATTTTAGAGTTATATATACTGATTTTTTGAAGGCAAATATTAATGAGTATTTATCAAAGTACGAGTATAGCAAATTATATGTTGTTGCTAACATTCCGTATTATATAACAAGTGCAATTATTAATAAGGTTATTGACAAATTAAGGCCTGATTGTTTTACAGTTATGATTCAAAAAGAAGTTGGCTCCAGATTAATGGCAAAACCAAATACTAGAGATTACAATTCTTTAAGTCTTTATTGTCAATTTTATTATGATATTTCAAAAATATGTGACGTTAGTAAAAATTGCTTTATTCCTAAACCTGACGTTGATAGTGTAGTACTAAAGTTTAATAAAAATGACAATAAGTTTAAAGTTGCAGATGAAAATGAATTTTTTAGTCTTGTAAAATCGGCATTTAAACAAAAAAGAAAAAATTTAAGAAATAATTTAAAACAATATGATTTAAATAAAATTGATACATTTTTAAATAGTATTTGCAAAAACTTGTCATATAGGGCAGAGCAGTTGAGTTTAGATGAATTTGTTTCGCTTTATAATTTTTTAAATAGTGAGAATTAATAGTAATATTATTTCTTTTTTTTTATATAGTTTATTAGGTGATTTATGATAAATGTTGGTGATTACGTTACTAGAAGAAGTTATAAACATGATATTGTTTTTTTAGTAATTGATAAAATAGGAAAAAATTGTATTTTAAAAGGAGTAGATGTAAGATTAATTGCTGATGCTGATGAAAGTGATTTGGTACTTAGTGATAAAAGAGAAAGTGGTGAAGAAGATTTATATAAGTGTATAAAAGAAATAGAACTCGATAGAAGTGAGTATTTTTATTTGCCCGGAAAAGTGCTGCATTTAGACGGAGATGATTCGTATTTAAAACGATGCATGGACTTTTACAAAAAAGCGAACGTTGTTGCATATGGTAAGTCTATAAAAGAATCATTGATGTATAAAGAAGTTAATAAATATATTGATTCTGTTAATCCGGATATTTTAATTGTTACCGGACATGATGCAATATTAAAAAAAAGAATTACCGATAAAAATTTGTATAAAAATAGTGATAATTTTATAAAGTGCGTTAAGGAGGCTAGAAAAAGTAGGGGTGATAATTTAATTATTATTGCCGGAGCTTGTCAAAGTAATTATGAAGAACTTATTAAAGCGGGCGCTACTTTTGCTTCAAGTCCTAAGAGAATCAATATTCATGCTTTAGATCCTGCAATTATTGCAACTAATATTTGTTTGACAGAAAAAGGGAAAGAAATGGATTTGATAAAACTTCTAGCAAAAACAAAATATGGCAAAGATGGTATTGGCGGATTAAAGACAAAGGGAGTAATGGGTGTTGGTTATCCAAGAAATGAGGTTTAAATGAATATAGAAAAAATAAGATTAGAAATATCAAAGTATAAAGGTAAAGAAGTATTTTTGAAGATAAATATCGGTAGAAACAGATATGAAAATATTATTGGAGTTGTTCAAGATACTTATCCATATTTATTTACGGTAAAAGTCAATGGTGATGTAAAAGCTTTTTCTTATGTTGATGTTTTAACAAAAAATGTTATATTAACTCAGTAAAGACATTTTAACTAAGTCTTGATTTTGTTTGTATTATGTTGTAAAATATTTTTAGTTTACAAGGAGGAGTGGAACTATGAAAATTACGTCAGTTACAATACGTAAATTTGAGAAAGAAGGTTCTAGAATGAAAGGAATTGCATCTGTTTTGTTGGATGATGAATTTGCTGTTCATGATATTAGAATCTTAGAAGGAACAAAGGGGTTATATATTGCTATGCCTAGTAGAAAAACTAGCACAGGTGGATATAGAGACACTTGTCATCCAATAAGTCAAGAAGTACGTAGTAGGTTTGAAAAAGCGATTTTAGATGAATATAATAATGCTGAAGATGTTTCAAATGAAGTAGCTACTGAAGAATAGAAAGTGAATTATAAGCCTTTGAGGCTTTTTTATTTGTTCTATATTTATTTTTTTTGAATAATATTAGTTAGGTGATAAATATGGACAAGACCAAAGAAGTTGAAAATACATTTAATCATTCTGTGCAAATTGGTGAGAGAAAAACACTTTACATAACTGGTGTGAAAAAATTAGAAAACTTTGATAATGAAGAGTTTTTTTTAGAAAGTGTTATGGGGTATATTTTAATTAAAGGAGAAGAACTAGAGTTAATAAAACTTGACACTTTTCAAGGGACTTTATCAATAAAAGGGAAAATTAATAGTATAAATTATTTAGAAGAA
>CALVOQ010000044.1 GCA_944350335.1 uncultured Bacilli bacterium | reverse complement strand
CATTATCATAAAATTATTACACAATAACACCAAAGTAATTGACACCTGCCCACAAATATATTATAATACAAACAAATTGAAGAAGAGGACGAGTAATATTGTGAACTGTTTTTAGAAAGTTGGAACGATGGAAGCCAATAACAAGCATAATATGAATAAAAACCTCGGAAATGACTGACAAGTCCGGATAATTCCGTTATAAAAAAGAGATATCAATTAATGATAAAAAAGGTGGTACCGCGATAAAACGCCCTTTTGTCATTAATTTTTTTTATTATAGAAGGAGGAATAAAATGAAAGAATTAACAGATCAAGAAATTGTTAGAAGGGAAAAAATGAATGAGTTCAAAGAAAGAGGAATAAACCCTTTTGGTCAAAGATATGAAGTAACAGCAACTTCTAAAGAACTTATAGACAAATATGATAATTTAACTAAAGAAGAATTAGAACAACAAAATGTTGAAGCACAACTTGCTGGAAGAATAATGACAAAAAGAGTAAAAGGTAAAGCCGGATTTATGCACATACAAGACAAAGAAGGTCAAATACAAATATATGTTAAAATAGATAACATTGGCGAAGATATGTATTACATATTCCAAAAAAACGATTTAGGCGATATTGTTGGAATTAAAGGAAAAATAATGAAAACACATACAGGTGAACTAAGCATCGAAGCAAAAGAATACACACATTTAACAAAATCATTAAGACCTTTACCAGAAAAATATCATGGACTTCAAGACATTGAAGAGCGCTTCAGAAGAAGATATGTAGACTTAATTATGAATGAAGATGCAAGAAAGATTGCATTTATGAGACCAAAAATAATAAGAAGTATACAACAATACTTAGATAATTTAGGATATACAGAGGTAGAAACCCCTATATTAGGGACGATACGTGGGGGTGCAACAGCAAGACCATTTATAACACATCATAACACTTTAAATATAGATATGTATTTAAGAATTGCAACTGAACTACATTTAAAAAGACTAATTGTAGGAGGCATGGATGCAGTATACGAAATCGGAAGACTATTTAGAAATGAAGGAATGGATAGAAACCACAATCCCGAATTTACAACAATAGAAGTATACAAAGCTTTCTCAGACTTAGAAGGGATGATGGAACTAACAGAAAACATTATAAAATATACAATGAGTAATGTATTAGGAAAATTATCACTTGAATACAAAGGCCACAGTTTAGACTTTAGTAAACCATTTAGAAGAGCAAAAATGACAGACTTAATACTAGAAGAAACAGGAATAAACTTTGAAGATAATATTAGTTTAGAAGAAGCAATAAAATTGGCAAATAATCACGGTATAGAAGTTGAAGCACATTTTGGATACGGACACATAATTGAAGCATTTTTTGAAAAATATTGCGAAGACAAAATTATTGAACCAACATTTATTTATAGTTACCCTATAGAGATTAGTCCATTAGCAAAGAAAAACGAGAAAGATCCTAGATTTACTGAACGATTTGAACTATTTATCGTAGGATCAGAATATGCAAATGCATTTACTGAATTAAACGACCCAATAGATCAAAGAGAAAGATTTGAAGCACAAGTAAAAGAACAAAACTTAGGAAACGATGAAGCAAATGACATGGATGAAGATTATGTTGAAGCGCTTGAATATGGATTACCACCAACTGGCGGTATGGGAATGGGCATTGATAGGTTAGTAATGTTGTTAACAGGTTCAGATACTATACGCGAAGTTATATTATTCCCGCATATGAAAGAAAAAAATTAATACTTAAGAGTAATAAAACTTGTAAGTATTGAGCAAAATATTGTATAATTAGATAGGAGGTAATTTATGAAAAAGAATTGTTTGCTAAAAGTTATAGGAATTGTGGCATTGATTATAATGATTCTAAGTTGGATAATACCAGCAAGCTATTATAGCGGATCAACTGTAATAGATTTAGGAACTATGCCTATAGGTATATTTGATATTCTAAGTTATCCATTTTTATCATTCCAATATTTCATACAAACAGTAATATTTTTATTCACAGTTGGAGCATTTTATGGAGTGTTAGAAAAAACCGGAAAATATAGAAATATACTTGAGAAAATAGTTAAACGTTTAAAAGGAAAGGAACAAATATTTATTGTCATTTTGACATTAGTCATAACAGCACTATCAAGCATGCTAGGATTAAACTTAATGCTATTTGTGTTTATACCAGCATTAGTTGCAATCATATTACTAATGGGATATGACAAAATAAGTGCATTTCTTATTACAATTGTACCAATGTTTGTAGGTATAATAGGTAGTACATATAGTATATACATTAATGGGTATATAAACCAAGTAGTTGGAATTACAGACTTTGGTAACGATATGTTATCAAAAATAGCTTTATTAGTTATTAGTTATGTAGTATATATTATGTTTACATTAGCATATACAAAAAAAGTTAAAAAGGCAAAAATAGAAGAAGAGACAGATAATATTGCTTTTATTGGCGAAAAGAAACAAGTTAAAAAAGCATCTTGGCCAATTATAACAGTATTTGCTATCATATTTGCATTATTAATACTAGCACCTACACCATGGACAGATGTATTTAATGTAGAATTTTTCACAAACCTACACGAATTAATTCAAAACTGGACTATAGGAGAATACACAATTGGAGCTAATTTACTAGGTTACATAAAAGAATTTGGAAAATGGACATATCTTGAAATATCTATGGTAGTGTTTAGTGCCGCACTATTGATAGGATGTATTTATAAACAAAAATTTAGTGAAATAATTGACAACATGTTATATGGACTAGGAAAAATGATTAAACCTGCTTTACTTGTAACATTTAGTATGATTATAATAATTATGACAGCTTATCATCCATTCTATATAACTATAACAGACTATGTAATAAATCTTTCAGATAACTTCAACATATTCTTAACATCATTGATAACAATCATAGGGTCAGTTATGAATGGAGAGATGATATATTTAGCACAATCATCAATACCACTAATAGCAGGAACATTCCCTGCTACAGAAGCCATTAATTCTTTAGCAATAATAACACAATCTTTATATGGACTTACTATGTTCTTTGCACCTACTAGCACAATGTTAGTATTAGGATTAAGTTATTTAGAAATTCCATATGGAGAATGGTTAAAGAAGAGTTGGAAACTATTACTCGAATTATTCGTAATCATTGTAACAATAATAATTATTTCAGTATTAATTTAAACAAGATTTATAATAATCTTGTTTTTTTATGTCTCAATAATTGAATAAAAATTAATAAAATATACCAATATAACATATATAATAAAGGAGGCATAATGAACTATTCTGAAGAAATAATTAACATTTTAAAAAACAGCGAAAAAGAAGCATCCAAAAATAACAGCGAATTTATAACTACAGAACATATATTACTTTCAATACTTAAATCAAACACTCAAGCTCAAATTATATTTAATAAACATAACATAAGTTACGAAGACGCAAAAAAACTAATTAATAATAACAACAACAAAAATAAAAGTAAATATTACACTTTAACCACAAAAAAAATTATTGAAAACTCATTTGTAAATACAAAAGACAATAAAACAGAAATTAATTCTATTAATCTTTCACTATCAATACTTGACGAAAAAAGTTGCAAAGCAAACGCAATAATAACAAAATTAACAGACAATTATAATAGTTTATATAAAGATTTTACAAAAGAACTAATAAATAATGAAAATAGTATACTTGAAGAATTAGGCACAAATATAAATGAATTAGTTATAAACAACGAAATAGATAAAGTAATAGGAAGAGAAGAAGAAATAAACAGAATTATAGAAATACTAGCCAGAAAAAACAAAAACAATCCAATATTAATAGGAGAAGCTGGAGTCGGTAAAACCGCTATTGTAGAGGAATTGGCAAGAAAAATAGTAAATAAAAACGTTCCAGAAATATTTTTAAACAAAAAAATAATATCAATTAATTTAGCCTCAATAATATCTGGAACTAAATATCGTGGTGAGTTTGAAGAAAAAATGAGCAAAATAATAAAAGAACTTGAAAAAAATGATCAAATAATATTATTTATTGATGAAATACACACTATAGTAGGTGCAGGAGGCGCAGAAGGTGCCATAGATGCATCAAATATACTAAAACCAATGCTGGCTAGAGGGAAAGCAAAATGTATAGGAGCAACAACAATTAACGAATATAAAAAAACAATAGAAAAAGATAAAGCATTGGATAGAAGATTTCAAAAAGTTTATATAAATGAACCAAACGAAGAAGAATTACTAACAATATTAAAAAAAATAAAACATGAGTATGAAAAATATCATAAAGTTAAAATACCTGAACAAATAATAAAACAAATACCTTATTTAAGCAAAAAATACATACACGGAAGAAGTGAACCTGATAAAAGCATAGATATACTCGATGAAGTTTGCGCTAAGACAGCTTTATTTTTTAATACTGAAGAAAAACAAAAAATTAATAATAAAATAAATAAATTAAGTAGACAAAAAAATTTTCTACTAAAAAAACAAAAATATACAGATGCCATTACAATAAGCGAAGAAATTAATAATCTCACTGAAAACTTAACCAAGCTTAATAATCACGAGAAAAAGATTGTCACAGAAGAAATACTAAAATCCGTATTAGAAAAAAAGTCAAACTCAATTATACACGAATTAAATGATAATTTAGATTACATTAATAACATCAAACAAAAGCTTATGAACAAAATTATTGGACAAGACACACAAATATTAGAAATAACTAACATATATAAATATCATCAAACCAAAAACAATGATTTGCCAACAACAATATTAATTGAAGGAAAAACAGGAACCGGTAAAACAGAATTAATTAAACTATTATCAAAATATACAAAAACTAATTTAATAAAAATAAATATGAACGAATATAAAAATGAAACAAGCTTAAATAGATTGTTAGGCAGTCCGCAAGGATATGTTGGATACAATGATACTAATACAACATTTGAAGAATTAAAATTAAATCCAAATTCAATTATACTTGTTGAAAAACTAAATAACGCTCATTATTCAATAAAAGATTTGTTTAAAAGTATAATAGAAGATGGAGAAATAAAAAATACAAAAAATGAAAAAATTAATTTTAAAAATAACATAATAATATTTACAAATACAACTAATAACGAAAGCACTAAAATAGGTTTTATAAAAAAACAAAAAGAAGAAGTAGAAAATCATTTAAAAATTGACAACTATATAAAAATGAATGATTTAACAAAAAGTGATATATATAAAATAATCAACTTACATTCTAAAAACTTAGAAAAAACCGACATTGAAAAAATCATCACTGAAAGTAACTATTTACTACAAGGTGCAAATAAAATAAAACAATTAACTGATAAATATAAAAATAAAGTATTAACAAAAATTTCATAAATATTACATAAAATCATGATATAATATAAATATATTATGAAAGGGAGAGAAGTATGGATCCATATTTATTAATTTTTATAGCAATATTAATCATTCCAATAACAGCACAAATAATAATTACCATAAATTATAAAAAATACTCTACTATAAAAAACAGTACAGAAATAACAGGTTTTGAGGCAGCTAGAAAAATACTTGATGCTAATGGACTCAAAGATATACACATAGTTGAAACAAAAGGATATTTATCAGATCATTATGATCCGCAGAGAAAAGTTATACGACTATCTTCGCAAGTTTTTCAAACAGATACTATTGCAGCCGTATCAATCGCTGCTCATGAATGTGGACACGCAATTCAACATAAAGATGGCTACGTTTTCATGAGAATAAGAAGTTTTATATTCCCAATAGTTAACTTTGCATCAAAAATAGCATATGTAGTATTACTCATTGGTTTTTTAACATATATAACAAATCTATTATGGCTTGGAATAATATTAGTATCATTTGGCGTAATTTTTCAAATAGTTACACTTCCTGTGGAATTTAATGCTTCAAAGCGTGCAAAAATAGAATTAAAAAAATTAAACATATTAGTAAATGAAGAAAATTATGGCGCAGAGAAAATGTTATTTTCAGCTGCACTTACATATGTAGCAGGATTAATTGCTAGTTTATTAGAATTATTGAGATTAGTATTGATAGTTAGAGACAACTAAAAAGAATAGTTACACACTATTCTTTTCTTATTTAATAAATGGAATTAAAGCAATCTGTCTAGCTCTCTTTATTTGCTTAGCAATATAT
>CALVOQ010000043.1 GCA_944350335.1 uncultured Bacilli bacterium | reverse complement strand
ACAAAAAAACTAGACGGTACTTCTAGTTAATATTTATTACTACTCGAAAAGTTCGAGTTTCCTATCAATCTGGTGCGAGAGATGGGACTTGAACCCACACGATATCACTATCAAAGGTGTTTGAGACCTTCGCGTCTACCATTCCGCCACTCTCGCGTAACAAAATTATAACACGTTTTAAAAAATAATAAAAGATTTTATTTGTAACCACATTAAAAATATGTTAAAATTAAATTAACAAATAACGAAAGGAGTTTTAAATGAAAAAAATATTAGGTTTAATATTCTTTAGTTTAATTTTAACAGGATGCTTTCCAAAATATGAAGATTATAATTTATTAATAGCAAACTCAGATGAAGACGAAAGTGAATGCGAATTTATAGAAGTAGCTGATGAACTAGGCCAAATTATAAAAACATATTGTATAGATGAAGTAAAATTAAAAATGACTGATGGGACAATAAATGATATCAGTGTTCCGTTTGCAGCTGGTGAAGTAACAATAGAAAACTTGCTAAGTGTATTAGAAAAAGACCAAGTTTTATGGGATGGAGGTACTACAATTTATAAAGGCGAAAATTACAATATTATTAAATGCCAAAATATGGCTGGGACAAATGATGTAATCATCACTAGAACAGATGTTGAGTATAAAGAAGACTTCTGTCAAAAACAAAATTAAAATATTTTGTTTTTTTAGTTGAATTAAATAAGTACATATTTATTTTTATCATAATATAATAATGTAATAGGAAATCTAAGTCTTATTACGTAGGATGTGATAAAATGATAGAACTAGAAACACTTAAAAACACTTTAATAGTTGCAATGAGTGCTGGAATAATAGTAACAACATTTATCCAAAAAATAAAAATAATTTTCCCTAACAAGAAATATATATTACCTATAAGTATAATTGCTTCATTAGCAATAGGAATATTATTTTCCTTAACTTACAGTGATTTAAATATTATAGATTCATTATGGGTAGGCTTAATAACTTTTATAGGTGCTGACACAATTTATAAATTATTTGAAGAAAAAATATTTGCCAGATATTCAGATATAAAACAATATACAGAAATTGTGAGAGATGAATAGTGCTGGCATTTCCAATAAAATACATATATATAACCCAAACTTTTAATAAAAATGTCCACAATGGTATTGACATGCGAGGACAGAATAGAGGAGAAGAAATCCCAATATATTCACCGGATGATGGTACCGTTATCGCAGTTAGAAATGATTATAAAACTCAAGACTCAAGTGGAAATTCATACGGAAATTACATTAAAATACAACATAATAATGGATTAGTTACACTAATGGCTCACTTAAAATATAATAGTATAATTGTAAAAAAAGGCGATCAAGTAAAAATTGGAGAGCAAGTAGCTACAATGGGTACAACTGGCCATTCAACTGGAGTACATGTGCATTACGAAGTATTTAAAAACAATGAAAAACAAGACCCACTACTTTATACATATTTATATCCAAATCAGCAAGTAGATAGTCAAAGTGCAAAATATGTAAAAACAATACCAATAATTCCGAGTGTGGATAAAAATGAAAATAGCAATCAAATTAAAATTAATACTAGCAATTTAGTTGTTAGAAACGAAGCAGGACTTGAATACGAAAGAATTGGAATTGTTGAAAAAGATAAATATTATAACTTTTATGATGAAAAAAAGGAGGATAATTATGATTGGTTCAATATTGGAGAAAACCTTTGGGTGGCTAACGAAGGTAATTCCATCACAGTCGTCAGAAAAAGAGAAGAAGAACAAATAGAAGATGAAATAACACATTATAAATTCAAATACGTAGTAGAAAAAACTAATACTTATATCATAAAATTAAATGAAGGAGAAACACTTTATATAAAATAAGAAAAGTTGTCAATAAGTTATTTGTTGACAATTTTTTTCATACATTAAAATATGAGCGACAATTACGAAAGATTAAAAGAATTAAAAATAAATGACATAATATTTGTAATCTATATAGTTATATCAATAGCAGCAATAATCAGTAATAATATAGAAGAAAAAAGTATAATGAATGAAGATAAGGATATAAAATTAGTCACTAATATAAGATCAGCAATAATAATTGCGAGCATATTAATATATTTATATTTTTTATATAAATCATACAAAAATTATAAAAATACTGATGACAGTGCGCCATATAGACAAAAAAAAGCAAATAAATATGCTCTTATATCATCAATTTTATTTTTAGTAGCGGCAATTATCGTCTTTTATGTCAATTTATTGAATACAAAGGAAGAAATAGACTTTCTTTAAATTAAAAATATGTTATAATACAAATTGAAATTGCCCTATAGCCAAGCGGTAAGGCACCGGATTCTGACTCCGGCATCGTTAGTTCGAATCTAACTAGGGCAACCAAAGGAGTGAAAAAAATGGACTATAAAAAACTAGCGGATTTACTTTTTCCAAATGTTGAAAACATGGAATATTATTTAAAAAAATATCCAAAAAGAGAAAAAAAAGAAGGCGAAGAGATACTAAGATTTGCACCTTCTCCAACAGGATTTATTCATATGGGAAGTTTATTTGCTGCATTTGTGCCTGAAATATTTTCTCATCAAACTGGTGGAAAGTTCATTTTAAGAATAGAAGATACGGATCAAAAAAGGGAAATAGAAAATGGAATTGAAAACATTATAAGAGATTTAAAAAATTACAAGTTTATAATTGATGAAAGTCCAATGAACGAAGGAAAATATGCACCATATATACAAACTCAAAGAAAAGACGTATACTTGTCATTTGCTAAATACATAGTATCAAAAGGTAGAGCATATCCTTGCTTTTGTAGTGAAGAAGAAATACAGAATATGAGGAGTATACAACAACAAAAAAAAGATAGAATAGGTTATTATGGCAAATATGCAAAATGTAGAAATTTAACATATGAAGAAATAGAAAGTAAAATTAATGATGGAGAAAAGTTTGTAATAAGATTAAAAAGTCAAGGAGACTTTAACAAAAAAATAGTATTTAATGACTTAGTTAAAGGAAAAATGGAATTTCCTGAAAATGACATAGATCATGTTTTATTAAAAGGTGATGGTTTACCACCATATGCATTTGCCCATGTTGTAGACGATTATTTAATGGATATTACAACAATAACTAGAGCTGATGAATATGTATCGTCAATTCCATATCATTTAGAAATATGGCAAGCTTTTGAATTTCCAGTACCAAGATATGCTCATATAGCACCTTTGACAAAAAAAGAGGGTACAACAATAAGAAAACTAAGCAAAAGAAAAGACCCAGAAGCAGCAGTAAGCTACTACTCAGAATTAGGAATACCTGTGGATGCTGTTAGACTATATTTAGCAACATTATTAAACTCAGATTTTGAAATGTGGTATATGCAAAATCCAGATAAAACAATAAAAGATTTTGAATTCAAATTTAATAAAATGTCAGTTGGCGGATCATTATTTGATTTAGATAAATTAATAAACATATCAAAAGTGTATTTTTCTAAGAAAAAAGCAGAAGACATATATCAGGAAACTTTAGAATACACATCAGAATATGATAAAGATTTTTATGAAATTGTAAAAAATAATAAAGATAAATTAATTTCATTTTTAAACATAGAAAGAAATATTCCTAGACCAAGAAAAGACATTTCATGTTATAGTGATGTCAAAAAAGAAACATCGTACTTATTTAAGGAATTATTTACTGAGTATCAAATTGAAAAAAAACCATTTTATGATGCTAATATACTTGAAGATTATTTTACAAATTACTATAATGTAAATGACACCAAAGAAATATGGTTTAACAAAATCAAAGAACTATGTCCAAAGTATGGCTATGCAAGCGAAACTAAAGATTATAAACAAAATCCTGAAGAATACAAAGGATCTGTAAGCGACGTATGTGAAATTATAAGAGTTGCAATAACAGGTAGAACGATGACGCCTGATTTATATGAAATACTTAAATTATTTACAAATGATCAGATAAAAGATAGAATAAAAATGTTTAATGAATACTTAACGAAATAAGTATTCAAAATCGGCCTGTTGGTGAAATGGTTAACACATCGCCCTCTCAAGGCGACATTCACGGGTTCAAATCCCGTACAGGTCACCATTTATACAAACAACACTATAAATTAGTGTTTTTTTTAATATAAAATATATGATATAATTACTATAGGAGAGTGAGTTATGAGTAGTAAATTAGGAACAATAGCGATGGGAATAAGAACTCCAATTATAAAAGAAGGAGATAACTTAGCAAACATAGTTGTTGAAAGTGTACTTGAAGCTAGTAATTTAGAAAACATTGAAATAGAGGACAGAGACATAATTGCAATCACAGAAGCAGTTGTAGGAATTAGCGAAGGAAATTATGCAACAATTGATCAAATAGCAGAAGACTTAAGAAACAAAATAGATACAAAACATATAGGAATCGTATTTCCAATATTAAGTAGAAACAGGTTTGCTGTTTTATTAAAGGCGTTTGCTAGAGCTAGTGAAAAGATAACTTGTTTATTAAGTTATCCGAGTGATGAAGTGGGAAACGATATTTTACAAAAAGAAAGACTAACTGAGTATAATATAGACCCTTATAAAGATATAATTACTGAAGAAGAATACAAGACTAGATTTGGGGACTTTAAACACATATTTACCGGTGTAAATATGATAGATTTTTATAGAGAAGTTGCCACAAGTGAAAACTGTGAAATTAATTTTATCTTGAGCAATAATCCAGAAGAGATTACTAAATATACTACTAATATACTGGTATGTGATATACATTCTAGAGAAGAAACAAAAGAAAAAATCAAAAAAATTCAAGATACAAATGTAGTAGGAATAGATGAGATTTTAAATAACAGTATAAATGGCAGTGGGTATAATGAAAAGTATGGATTATTAGGTTCAAATCGTGCGACTGAAGATAAAGTAAAATTATTTCCTAGAGCCTGTGAAGAGCTAGTGAACAAAGTTCAAGAAATGATAAAAGAGCATACAGGAAAAACTGTAGAAGTGATGGTATATGGCGATGGCGCATTTAAAGATCCTGTTGGAAAAATATGGGAATTAGCCGATCCTGTTGTTAGTCCCGCATATACCAAAGGATTAGAAGGAAGTCCAAACGAATTGAAATTAAAGTATCTCTCTGACAATAAATATAATAAATTAAAAGGAGAAGAACTATCAGAAGCAATAAAAAAAGAAATAAAAGAAAAAGAACAAAATCTGAAAGGTAAAATAGAAACACAAGGTACTACACCTAGAAGATATGTAGACTTAATCGGATCACTTTGTGATTTAACTAGTGGAAGTGGTGACAAAGGTACACCAGTAGTATACATAAAGAATTATTTTAAAAATTATGCAGACTAAAAAATGACTCTTTGTAAAGTCATTTTTTTATCATCTTATTAATCAAGTTACAAATTAATTTAACTGAATCATTTTTATCTTTATTTAATAACCGCATTTTAATACGCTTAAGTATTAACGTATTTCTAGAAGTTTTTTTGACTAACCTTTTTAAACCATAAGTGGTTTTAGCCCTTAAGGCAAATCTTTTCTTAACCATAAACCTTTCATTATATTTCTCTTGTCCACCATATCCTGGAATGATTATCATAGGAACTTTCATTTCCAAGCATTCAGTTACAGTAGCACCACCAGCCTTACTTATTACAGCATCACTAATTTGCATTAAATTGAAAACATCAGTCGTAAATCCTAAAACTTTAACATTATTAATTTTTTTACTTCTAACATAAGATTCACATTTACGTTTTAATTTATCATTTTGACCACATACAAATATTAAATCAATATCATAATTCTGTTTAGCAATAATTTTAAAATAATCAAAGTAAGTCATACTTCCAGCACTACCGCCACCGAAAAACAAATAAACTGGCCTTTTGCCTGATATTTTATATTCTTTTAAAACCTCTGTTTTATCTTTTAGTCCATCGCTAATGCAAGGATTAACTGGTAATCCAAAAACAAAAACTTTTTTAGATGGAATCCCCATAGAAATCAATTCATTTTTTACAATTTCATTTCCAACAATAAAGCCGTCTTCATTTTTATGATTACTTATCCACCATTGATGAGACTTATAATCTGTAATAATTGTCAAGATTTTACTATCAATTAATCCCAAATCATTATAATAAGAAACCAAATTATTGCCAAAAAAATGTGTTGATATAGTCATATCAGGTTTGAAATCAGTTATAAACTTCCTATTATAATTATTGTCAAAACTCTTTTTAGTAAACCTTTTAAATCCTATAGTTGTTATTTTATGATCCATTAATTCATAAGAAAGATTAAACAAAAACTTTGTTCTATATTTTATATTAAAATCAAATAACTTGACACCAATTCTTCCTATTAAGTTGGAATTCTTTGTAAAATCAAGCACTCGAGTTTCGTAATCATAATTGTCTTCTAAATATTTTTTAATGTAATTAGCAATAGTTTTATGCCCAGAGCCATAAGATCCGTAAGTAATTAAAATCTTTTTTTTCATAAATACTCCTTGTAATAAATTATACAAAATAAAAAATAAATATACAACAAAACAAGCTTAATATATTTTTAATTTTACTTAATATTTAAAATTAATTAAAATAAAAAGCCAACCTAGTTAAGATTGGATATAGTCTTTTCAAAATTGGTAGCGACGGTGAGGATCGAACTCACAACCTCACGGGTATGAACCGTGCGCTCTAGCCAATTGAGCTACATCGCCATCAAAGTGAACTTAATATACCATAAAATATTGTTTAATTCAACCATTTTGATAAAATTATTTTACATAATCACTTTAAAAACAAATTAAAAATG
>CALVOQ010000042.1 GCA_944350335.1 uncultured Bacilli bacterium | reverse complement strand
ATTAAATAACAAAATTGAAATGTTTCCAAGTAATATTGTAGCTTCAATGTTTAAGTTTAGCAAAGAACCATTCTTTGAAGCTAATGAAGAATCAAGAGAAGCAGTTAAAGTAGAATTTTAAAAAAACTTAACTGTTTTTTTATGCATTTTTTTAATATAATTAATGTGTTTTTTTAGTAATATATGTGTTATGATATAGAAGGTTAGGCATAATAAAACTTAAGACATTTTAAAAGAGGTGTAAAGTATGTGCGGTTTAGTAGGTTTTATAACTAATGAAAAAAATAAGAAAAAAACAATTAAAAAAATGTCAGACTTAATAAAACATCGTGGTCCTGATAGTAAAGCGTATTACATAGATGATTATATTGCAATTGGATTTAGAAGATTATCTATTATAGACATAAAAAATGGAGACCAACCAATTTTCAATGAATCAAAAGATAAGTTAATAGTATTTAATGGAGAAATATACAATTATCAATCTTTAAGAAAAGACTTAATTAAAAAAGGACACATTTTTAAAACAAATACTGATACTGAAGTAGTTTTACATGGCTATGAAGAATATAGAGAAAAAATATTAAATAAATTAAGAGGCATGTTTAGCTTTGTAATATACAATATAAAAGATAAATCCTTGTTTTGCGCTAGGGATTTCTATGGTATTAAACCATTTTATTATTATTTTAATGATGATTGTTTTTTGTTTGGGTCAGAAATCAAATCATTTTTAGGGAATTCTTCTTTTAAAAAAGAATTAAACGAAGATTTATTAAGTATTTATTTAACTTTTCAATATTCTCCAACTAATGAAACATTCTTTAAAAATGTTTATAAACTTAAACCGGGACATTATTTAGTCTATAAAAATGATAAAATAAAAATAAAGAAGTATTATGAAGTAACGTTTGACAAAATAAATGGCGGAAACAAAGAAAAAGAATTAGAAAACTTGTTAGATAAAGTAATAGATTATCATCAAATTAGTGACACTGAAGTTGGTGCTTTTTTATCAAGCGGTGTTGATTCATCATTTATTGTGTCAAAAAGTAAGATTAACAAAACTTTTACTGTGGGTTACGAAAACAAAAAAATAAGTGAACTAGAGTATGCAAAAAAGTTTGCTAAACATATGAAAGTAGTTAACGAAGGAAAAATAATTACAAAAAAAGAGTTTTTTAAAGTATTTGATAAAGTACAATATTATATGGACGAACCTTTAGCAGATGCTTCTTCAGTTTCACTATATTTACTAAGTAAACTTGCAAGCAAAAAAGTTAAAGTATGTCTTTCAGGAGAAGGGGCAGACGAAATATTTGGAGGGTATAATATTTATACTGAAAACTCTGAGTTAAATTGGTATTATAAACTACCGTTTTTTATAAGGAGAATCTTTAGAAATGTTTTTTTACCTTTTAAAAATATAAAAGGATTTAATTTTATAATTAGAAGAGGAGAAAAACTAGAAGAAAGATATACGGGTAATTCATTTATATTTAATGAAAACGAAATAAAAAAACTTTTAAATAAAAAGATTAATAGAACATATAAAGATGTTACAAAACCTTTATTTGAAAAATGTAAAGAATATGATGATATAAGCAAAATGCAGTTTATTGATTTTAATACTTGGTTTGCAAATGATATATTTTTAAAAGCTGATAAGATGTCAATGGCTCATAGTTTAGAAGTAAGGGTACCATTTTCTGATAAAAACATAGTTGATTTAGCTACTACTTTAAGTACTAATTATAAAGTACATAAAAATGAAACAAAGATTCTATTTAGAAAAATTGCTAAGAAAAGCATTCCTTCACAAGTCGCTAATAAAAAGAAGTTGGGTTTTCCTGTACCGCTTAGAGAATGGTTAAAAGAAGAAGATATTTATAGAGTGATAAAAAAAGAGTTTTTAAATAATACATTTTTTAACAAAAAATATATCATTAAATTACTAGACGATCACAAAAATAACAGACATGATAATTATAGAAAAATATGGACTATTTATACGTTTCTAGTTTGGCATAAGCAATATTTTAAATAAAAACTTTTTTATTAGATGTAAAAATTTGATATAATTATATAGGAGGATTTATGGCAAAGTTTATAAATAAAAAGAGTTGTTATATTGAAAAAACAGTAAAATTAGGTAAAACTGTAGTAATATATCCAAATGTAGTAATAGAAGGTACTACATTTATAGATGAAGGTACAGTAATATATAATGGTTGTTACATTAGAGATTCTATAATAGGAAAAAATAATATGATATACTCATCACATATATTTAAAAGTAAAATAGGAAATGATAATTTAATTGGGCCGTATACACATATAAGAGAAAATAGTTTAATTAGTGATCAAACAAGAATTGGTTCATTTGTTGAACTTAAAAAGACGATGGTAGGTAACAAAAGTAAAATACCACATCTATCATATGTCGGAGATGCAAAAATTGGAAATAATGTAAATATAGGTTGTGGAGTAATAACAGCTAACTATGATGGAGAAAATAAACATAAAACCATAATAAACGATAATGCATTTATTGGATGTAACTCTAACTTAGTTGCACCTGTTGAAATTGGAAAAGATACATTTATTGCAGCAGGAACTACAGTAACAAAAAATGTAGGAGATAATGAGTTTGCTATATCAAGAGTAAAACAAGAAAATAAGAAAAATAAAAAGGTTGTGGAAAAATGAAAAAGATATTATTAATTTTAATAAGTATATTCTTATTTATACCAAGTATAAATGCTGTTACAGATTTAAATTATAGTGTAGAAGAGATATTAATTGACTCAACATTAGATAAAGAAGGAAACCTAACCGTAAAAGAAATAATAGTGTTAGAAGGAAGTTTTAACGGGTATATTAGAGATATAATATATAGAAATAGTAATTCAAAACTATTTGATGGAACAAAAGACTCGTTTTATCAAAGTGATATATATAATGCTAGTAGTGTTACATTAAATAAAGTAGGAACTATTAGCTATGATTCTAGTTTAGGCTTTAGTAATTTTAATAACAATATCAGTTTATCTTATGAAGGATACGGGTATAGTGGCGATAAAGGAATATATGAATTAAGTCATCTAACTAATGGATTATCAATTAAAATGTTTAATGAAACGTATAATAGTACAACTGCATTTTATTTAGAGTACACTTTATTTGCCGTAGCAGTATCACATAATGATATAGCAGAAATATACTATAATTTTATTGGCGAGGACTTTGATGATGACATTAAAAATATTGAAATTAGGGTTAAGTTACCAGAGACAACTAATGGAGAAGTAAGAGTTTGGGGACATGGACCACTACATGGTGAAATAGATATATATAAAGAAAATGGAAGAAACTATGGAGCGGTTGCTTCTATTCAAGATTTAGATAAGAATACACCAGTGGACATTAGAATGACTTATCCAAAAGAATTAATTAATTCAGCTAAAACTAGTGGAACAAACGCATTAGACTATATACTGGAAATAGAAGCAGAAAGAGCAGATGAAGCAAATAGAGAAAGAGCATATTATAAAACTATTGTAATCGCATGTACTGTATTTACTGGATTATATCTAGCAGGTATTATATATTTAACACTTACAGCATATAGGAAGCATGATAAAGAACATAAATCAGCATTTAATAATGAATATAATAGAGAAATAATAGAAGAATATGATGTGCCTATTGTAGAATATATAATGGATAAAAATATAACAAGTAACGCGTTTAGTGCACAAATAATGAACTTGATATATAAAAAGAAAATATCAGTAGAGAAAGATTCTAAAGATAATAAAAATTATATATTTAAAAGATTAAATGAAGAAAGTATAAATGAAAACGAGAAAAGAATAATGAAATTACTATTTGATGAAATAGGAAAAAATAATATAGTTACTAGTAAAGAGATAACAAAATATTCTAAAATTACTAGTAGCAGTGGAAATAATGAATTTTTAAATAACTTTAACTTATGGAAAAACAGTGTAATAGCAGATGCAAATAAAGAAGGGTTTTATGAAAGAAATAGTAAAAAGATTTTATACATTTTGTATGGCGTATTAGGGTTTATTGTAGCATATTTAGACATTATTGTTTTAGAAAGTGCCATAACATTTTTTGTAGTAGGAATTGTTTCACTAGTATACTTAATATATATAGTTACTATAAGAAAGAGAACAGTAAAAGGAAACGAACATTATGTAAGATGGAAAGCATTTAAAAACTTTTTATTAGATTTTGGTAGATTTGAAGAAAAAGATTTACCAGAAATTATATTATGGGAAAAATATTTAGTATATGCAATGGTACTAGGTGTTGCTGAGAAAGTAAGTAAAGCTATGCAAGTTAAATTAGATAGTATGCCAAATACTAGTTACGGTCCTGGAGACTTTGTATTTGATTATTACTTATATACTTCTTTAAGTAGAGATTTAAATAGAACAATTAGTAGAAGTTATAATAATGCTGTGAGTGCTGTGAATGCTGCTAGAAGTAGAGCTTCTAGTGGTGGAGGATTTGGTGGTGGATTCTCTGGAGGCGGTGGCTTCGGAGGAGGTGGCGGCGGTGGCCGTGGTTTCTAACCAAATAGATAGAATAAAAATATTTACAAAAGAGTTAAGTTATATTAAAAACGATAAATATAAAAACTATTTAAAAGAAATTATACCTTTAATACCAGAATACTTTTTCCATGTAGGAGCGAGTTCAACAGGAAAATATCATCCAGCATTTTCTAATGGAGAAGGTGGTTTATTAAGACACACAAAATTGGCTATTAGAATTGCATATGAACTACTAGAGAATAAATCGCTAAATTCATTTACAAACGATGAAAAAGATGCTATATTAGTTGCGCTTCTTTTACACGATTCAATAAAATATGGTTTTGAAAATGGAGAATATATTAGATTTGATCATCCATTACTGGCAAGCGAGTTTGTTAAAAACAATAGATTTAATTTGAGTGATGAGTCAATAGAATTAATTAGTGATTTAATAAAAACACATATGGGTCCTTGGACTACAAATAAGTTTGGCGAAAAAATATTAGATGAACCAGTCAGCAAATTACAAAAATTTGTCCATATGTGTGATTATTTATCTAGTAAAAAGTTTTTAAGTGTAGAGTTTCTAAATGATGATATAAAATACTAGGAGGTTAAAATGCAAGATAAAATACGTAATTTTTCTATAATCGCACATATAGATCATGGGAAAAGTACATTAGCTGATAGAATATTAGAAAAATGTAATGCTATAAGCGAACGAGAAATGAAAGAGCAACTACTTGATAATATGGACTTAGAGCGTGAACGTGGGATAACAATAAAATTAAATGCTGTGGAACTTAAATATAAAGGGTATACATTACATTTAATAGATACACCGGGACATGTGGATTTTTCATATGAAGTTAGTAGAAGTTTAGCTGCTTGTGAAGGTGCAATATTAGTTGTAGATGCGACACAAGGAGTGGAAGCTCAAACGCTTGCAAACTTACACTTAGCATTAGATAATGATTTAACAATTATACCTGTAATAAACAAGATAGATTTACCAAATGCTGACGTTTATAAAGTTAAAAAAGAACTATCGGATTTAGGACTATTTAATGAAGATGAAATAATTTGCACTAGTGGGAAAACTGGAGAAGGCGTTATAGAACTATTAGATGCTGTAGTAGACAGAATACCTGCCCCTAAAAGTACAAGTGATAATTTTCGTGCTTTAATTTTTGATAGTTATTACGATGCGTATAAAGGTGTAGTTACATTAATAAAAGTAGTAGACGGAAGCGTAAAAATAAAAGATAAAATCAAAATGATTTCAACTGGTGCAGTATATGAAGTAGTGGAACTAGGTAAAAATACTCCTAAAGAAATAAAAAAAGAAGAATTATTAGCAGGAGAAGTAGGATTTCTAATAGGAAGTATAAAAAGTATAGGAGACGTTAAAGTAGGCGACACAATTTGTAAGGAAAGTGAACGAGTAGAAGCATTACCTGGTTACAAACCTATGAAACCAATGGTGTATTCAGGGCTTTATCCAGTAGACAGTAAAGATTATAACATATTAAAAGAAGCACTATCAAAGCTAAAACTGAGCGATGCTGCACTAATATACGAACCTGAAACTAGCAGTGCATTAGGTTTTGGATTTAGATGTGGTTTTTTAGGTCTATTACATATGGAGATAGTAGAAGAACGATTAGAAAGAGAGTTTAACTTACAATTAATCTTAACGAGTCCAAGTGTAGTGTATGAAGTATATTTAAACGATGGAAACCTAGTAAGCGTTGATAATCCATCAAAAATGCCAAGTAAAGAAAAAATTAATAAAATAACTGAACCATATGTAAAAGCAAGTATATATGTTCCAAATGAATACGTTGGAGCCGTAATGGAATTATGTCAAGACAAACGTGGAACTTATAAAGGAATGGAATACATAAATGAGAAAAGAGTATGTATATATTATGAATTACCACTTTTAGAAATAGTATATGATTTTTTTGATAAACTTAAAAGCAGTACAAAAGGTTATGCATCATTTGATTACGAAATAATAGGATTTCAAGAAAGCAATTTAGTAAAAATGGATATACTTTTAAATGGTGAAATAGTAGATGCTTTAAGTGTCATAGTGCATAAAGATTTTGCATATAAAAGAGGTAAACTAATATGTGAAAACTTAAAAACAATAATACCGAGACAAATGTTTCAAGTTCCAATTCAAGCAGTAATAGGTTCAAAAGTAATTGCAAGAGAAGATATACCTGCGATGAAAAAAAATGTGCTCGCTAAATGTTATGGTGGAGACGTGTCTAGAAAAAGAAAATTATTAGAAAAACAAAAAGAAGGTAAAAAAAGAATGAAACAAGTGGGAAGTGTTAATGTTCCACAAGAGGCATTTTTGACAGTACTTTCAATGGATAAAAAAAGTTAAAATGTATTATTATACATTTTTTTATT
>CALVOQ010000041.1 GCA_944350335.1 uncultured Bacilli bacterium | reverse complement strand
ACACCGTTTTACACAACTAAACACTATGGTACTGGTTTAGGAGTATGTCTTTCAAAAGAAATAATAGAAGCACATAATGGCAGTTTAAGTTATACATCTATTAAAAATAAAGGCACAATCGCCAAAATCGTGCTTCCAGTTTAATAATACATTGGATATGGTCCAAATGGCGGATAAGGTCTAGGTGGAATTGGACGTGGTCTATATGGATTAAAAACTGCTGTTGCAACGCCACCTGTTAACGCACCTAGTAAAAAAGGTCCAGCAAAGGGAACAAATCTATCATCCCCTGGATATTTTTTATAAGTCATATTTCTATAACCATTATGATACATAAAAACACCTCGCTTATTATAAAATATGCATAGGTATTTATTTTGTTATAGACTTTTTAACCTATAGAAATTAAACGACGGTTTATTATTGAATCTATAATATATATCTTTAGTGCCAAGACCACTACTAACATATATTAAAGTATTATTAACTTCATAAAATGGTTCTTTATAGGTATCGCTTCCCCTGCTACTAAGTAAACCACCATAAAATGGAATAACAATGCTACCATTTAAAGAATTACCGGCTAAAATGAGATCAACATCATCTCTTTCTTTTAAAACGGATACAGCACTATCGCCTTCATGCATTAATAATATTTTATAATAAGCATCTTTATTAGCATCTTTATCAACATCTTCAAATGCTTTTGACGTGTTTATTGCATCTTTAATGGAACTTGATAAACCAGCTATAAAAATCGGGGTCAAAGCTTTGTTATATACAAATTCACCTTTATTGTTTAAAATATTGAATCCTGCTTCTTCCATAATGCAAGTAAAATCATCACCATCTTCATCGCCTCTAACGGCATATTTTCCAATATTATAATCGATATCGCTCAGTATACTAGTAAGCTCACTAATTTCTTCTTCAGACAAACTCTTACCTTCACTAATAAGCCCTCCAGTAAAAACAACAATATCTGGTTTTAATTCATTCATTTTTGATACCATATTTTTAATATCATCTAAATTAATTGTACTTTTAAATAAAACATCAGAAAAATGTACTATTTTAATACCACTAAAATTATAAGGAATTTTTTCATTACTTATTCTATACTCTTTTACTATTAGCCCTTTAGTAGAAACATACCTAGAGTACATTATTAAACCAACAGTTAAAATTAAAAATAATATTAAAAAATTAATAAATTTTTTTTTAAAATGACTTTTATTTTTTGTAACAACATTTTTTACATTATCTTTTTCCATAACATCTCTTCCTTTACATAAACAAAATCAGTAAAGAATAAACTATTGCATTATGTAATGTATGAGTAATTATATTAACCCAAATATTTTTAGTTTTAAAATAAATTATTGAAAAAGCAAAACCTAACGCACCATAAGGAATTATATATAAGAGATCTATTAAGTCACTATATGATTCTATACCACTTATCGCATGTAAAAATCCAAATATAACACCACTTGTAATAGCATAACACCACTTATTTTTAAAAACTTTTCTAAGGCCGTATCTAAATGTCATTTCTTCTACAAAAGGTGCTATAAAAACAGCGAGAAAAACACTCAACACTGGGAATGATAAAATAAGTTCTCTATTTGCTTCTTCATTAGCTGCAATAGAACCATCAAAAACAATTTCGTTGATAATGAAATTGCTTACCATCATAACAAGTAAACCAATACCCCACCATTTAAATAATGTTCTCATTTTTTGTACACGATCATTTTTTAAATCTTTAAAATCTTTAATCAAAGTCTTTCTTAAAATAATAAATAGAAAAATCGCATAAGAACCATTGCCAATTAAATTAGCAATCACTCTATCTTGAGTAGGATAAATCTCATAAACTAATGAATAAAACAACGATGGGCCTATTAAAAAACCTAAGAAAAACAATATAAATATTAAAATGTTTTTTCCCCTATTTTCAATATTACTTATGACATTTTGAACTTTAGTACTATTATACTTCATAATTGCCTCCTATTTCTTAAATTATTATACCAAATTATAATAATTAATAAAATAATAGTTTTAAAAAAAATTAGTTCTTTTTTAATTATTATTACATAAGTTTAAATGAAAGATAAAAAAGGTGGAATGAATATGGATAAAAAACAAATAATTGAAAGTATTGGTTCAAAATCAAATGGCGAAATTTATTTAGGGGTTGTAGGTGCAGTTAGAACTGGTAAAAGCACATTTATAAAAAAATTTATTGAAAACTTAGTCATACCAAATATAGAAGATGATTTTGAAAAAAGAAGATGCTTGGATGAAATACCTCAAAGTGCACAAGGAAAACAAATTATGACAATAGAACCTAAGTTTGTTCCTTCAAATGGTGCCAAAATAAAAATAGATGATTTTGAAGCAAACATAAAATTGATTGACTGTGTAGGATATGTAACTCCTGAAAGTAAAGGTTATTTAGATGAAGAAGGAAACCCAAGAATGGTAAAAACGCCATGGTTTACTGAAGACTTACCATTTACTGAAGCCGCAGAAATTGGTACAGAAAAAGTTATAAAAGATCATTCAACAATAGGTATAGTAATTACTACAGATGGTTCTATTGGTGAAATATCTAGAGGAAGCTATATTGAAGCAGAAGAAAAAGTAATAAATGAACTTAAAAACTTAAATAAGCCATTTATAGTAATCATGAATACAACACACCCTAATACTCCAGATGTGAGAAATATTTGTAGTGAACTCAATGAAAAATATGATATACCAGTTATTCCGATGAATGTACTCGATATGAGTGAAAATGAAGTATACATGATTTTAAAAGAGGCTTTATATGAGTTCCCAGTAGAAAACATAGAAGTAAATATTCCGGATTGGATTGGTATTTTAGAGAGTGGGCATCCAGTAAAAGAATCATTTATAAATGCTATGAAAGAAAGTGTTGTAAGCGTAAATAAATTAAGAGATATAGATAACATCAATCTAAACTTTGAAGAAAATGATTTCATAAGTAATTCATATATCTCTAATTTAAATACAAATACTGGAGAAGTAGCAATAAACTTAGAAGCAAGCAACGAATTATATGATGAGGTGTTAAAAGAAACAGTAGGAACAAGTATAGATTCAAAAGCAGAACTATTAAAAATATTTAGAGATTTTAAAAATGGAAAAAATGAATACGATAACTTTAAAGATGCATTAAAACAAGTTTATCAAACTGGTTATGGAATTGCCTTTCCTAAACTAGATGATATGAAACTAGACAAACCTGAAATAATAAAACAAGGTGGCAGATACGGAGTAAAATTAAAAGCCATAGCAACTAGCATACATATGATAAAAGTAGATGTAGAAAGTACATTTGAACCAATTATAGGAAGTGAAGTACAAAGTAAAGAGTTAATTGATTATTTACTAAAAGATCAAGAAGAAAATCCTAATAATATATGGAAAAGTGAAATATTTGGTAGAAGTCTTGATGTAATTGTACAAGAAGGAATACAAGCAAAACTTGCAATGATGCCAGATAACTTAAGATTTAAACTTTGTCAAACTATTACAAAGATAGTTAATAAAGGAAGTAACAACTTAATAGCAATAGTAATTTAAAAAGTAATTTATTCAATTACTTTTTTTAGTATAAAAAATAAATAATAATAAAAAATAAAAATACTGGTACTTTCTGACTACATTAATTTTGGCCAAATTATGAGAAAATTGAGTCATAAGGAGTGTTTCTATGAGTAATTACGAATACAAAGAGTTTGATTTTGATAAAGACATAAAAAAAATAATTGCTAATAACATTAGAAAGTATCGTAAAGAAAAAGGATACACTCAAGAACAACTAGCATTATATACTGATAGAAGTTTCGAATTTATAAGACGTATAGAAAGCGAAGAAGGAAAGCGTGGATTTTCAGTAGAAACTCTATGGAGAATAGCGGTAGTACTTGAAATTAGTATGGATGATTTATTTAAAGAGCAATAAAATAATTTATTTTTCTTCTAGAGTTTATGCTATGTTTCTCATAACATGTGCTTTTTTAGTAATTTACAGTAATAAAAAATGTAGACAATGTTTTCATTGCTACATTTAATGATTTCAAGATTACTTTCTTATTTATTTTCTAATCTACTTAACAAATCAATTTTAAACATTTCCTTTTGAGCATTTGCTTTTGATATCATTATACCTTTATAAGCTGTTAACTCAGATTTATGTCCATCCATTAAAATGTCTTTAGGCTCTAGTAAATTAAGCATAACGGTATTTTGTGCTCGATATACAGTATAATTTAGTTTTACTTCACCATAAACCCTGATGAATAAATTATCTGTTGGAAGTTTCAATTCATATGTTTCTGTTTGTTCGTGTTTGTTTATACTAATTAATTCACCAATAAATTCTCCGGCCCTTAGTTTAGGATAAAACTCAAACACTAACTTCTTATAAGCAACCATATTATATTTCTTTAAACTTCTTTCTAGCTTTTTATAATAATTTTCATCTAGATAATCTAATAAAAATCTTCCTTTCATTTTTATCTACCCCCCTAATTACTGTGTTAATTATAACATAAACCGAGACAAATGTCAAATTATGTAAAGATAATTGTTATTTAAAGAGTTAAGCGCAAAGGAAAAAACAAAAAAACATTTGATTTTTTCGTTATTTTATTGTAATATATTAATTGTTGTGGTAACATGGAGATACGGATCTTTAGCTCAGTTGGTTAGAGCATCCGGCTCATAACCGGGCGGTCGCAGGTTCGAGTCCTGCAAGATCCACCACTATAATAATAAGTAGTTTTTTTAAAAACTACTTTTCTAACGCAGGTGTGGCGAAATTGGTATACGCACTAGACTTAGAATCTAGCGCCTACGGCATGCAGGTTCAAATCCTGTCACCTGCACCATAGGGAAATTAGTCGAACTAATCGACTTTAAATATATGAAAGGTTAATTTCGGTTAACCTTTTTATATGCTTGAAAGGAGTTGATTAGTTATGCAGATAATAAAGGAAAAATTAGATATTGATGATGAGTTAGAAAAACGAATCAAAAACATACTTAAATTTCTCAATATCAAATCTAAAATTATTAAAGGCAAGATTATTCACATTCCTAAAACTAACATTGCTTATATTGAACCACATAGGTTAGAAATAAACGAGATAACATATCTTTTCTTTAATAAATGTGAGAATGTTTATATTAATACATTAGAAATGTTTATACCTTTTAATGAATTAGAAGTTACTATTCACAGCCAAAATAAAATAAGTTAGGAATTTGTATAGTGTTTACTTTACATTTTTCTAATTTTTTTATTTGTTGCAAATATAAATAATTATCCACAAAATGTCGAAAATAAGTGCTTATTTTGGCTACAAAATGGCTAAAATAATAACTTTATCCACAATTTGTAAAATTGCATTAATCTTAGAAAAAATATGGTTTACATAATGTATTGAAACGTGATAAAAAATATGATTAATTATTATTAACAACCGTGCCTTAGGAGTGAAAATAGTATGAGTAATTATCAAAATTTATTTGAAAAAGATTATCAAAAATTATTAAAGAAATATGGTCAAAAAAACGAAAAGTATAAACTGTTAAAATATGAATATCAATTAGCAACTAATAAATTAAAAACTAGAGATAAACAATTAGAAGTAGCGATGAATAACTTTGAAATTAATGCTAAAGCAAAATATCAACCAATGTTAGATGAAAAAGATAAAATAATTGAAGAACAAGCAAAAGAAATAGAAAGATTGAAAGCACTTTTAAATATAGATGGAACAAATGCAGGAATACCAACTAGTCAAACTCCAATTAATAAAAAGAAAATAATTCCAAATAATAGAGTAAAATCAGATAAAACAATTGGTGGACAACCAGGTCACGCAAAACATAAATTAGAAAAATTTAAAGATGAAGAAATCAATGATAATGTATATTATGAATTAGAAAATTGTCCATACTGCAATGGTAAATTAAATGAAACTGGAGAAATAACTAAAGATGAACTTAGTTATCGTTTTGTTCCTATCAAAAGAAGAAATCATTTTAAAAAATATGAATGTGAATGTTGTCATAAGGAAGTTAGACATCCAATTCCAACTCGTTTAAAAGAAGATAATCAATATGGAAGTGAAATACAAGCAGTTGCTTTATCTTTAGCAAATGAAGGAAATGTGCCGATGAATAAAATTAGACATATCATTCGTGGTTTTTCTCACGAAGAAATAGATATGAGTGAAGGTTATATTGCAAAACTTCAAAAGAAAGCATCAGAAAAATTAACAAAATTTAAAGAAGATTTATATAAGAGAATATTAAAACTTAATCTTTTATATTGGGATGATACAGTAATAATGATTGATACTAATCGAGCATGTTTAAGATTTTATGGTAATGAAAATATTGCATATTATACAGCCCACAACCATAAGAATGAAGAAGGAATAAAAGAAGATGGTATTTTAAATACTTTATCTAAAAATGTTACAGCTATGCACGATCATAATAAAATTAACTATAAATATTCCTATCAAAATATAGAATGTAATATTCATTTGATTCGAGATTTGGAAAAATGTAAAAATAACACTGGTCATGAATGGTGTAATATGTTAAAGCCTTTGATTCAAAAAGCAATTCATGATAGAAATGAACTACTTACTAAAGATCCGAATATCGAAAGTTTTGACGATACATATCTAAATGAATTTGATAATCAATATGAAAATATTTTATTAATGGGAATAGATGAAAATTTAAATCATCCAAAGACACATTATGATAAAGAGGAACGAGCATTAATAAATAGAATATTGGAATATAAAGATAATTATTTTATATGGATGTATGATTTCTCATTACCAGTAGATGATAATTTAAGTGAACGTGCTTTAAGAGGAGCGAAATCCAAAATGAAAATTTCCGGTCAATTTCAAAATGAAAAAACAGCAAGATACTATGCAGACATTAAAACTTACATAGAAACATGTTATAGAAATAGTATTAATCCTACTGCTGCATTAATTCGTTTAATGGAAGATAATCCTTATACTGTTGAAGAAATTTTAGGTAAAGAAAATGACTAAGATTTGATAAATCTTAATCACTTTTTTGCGTGTCTTATTTAAATTGACTGTGAATAGTAACCTTATTTTATAAAACAAAAAAAAGCCTCTCGAAAGAGGCGCACTTAAAAAGTGAAAAACCACAATATTAATTGTGCACTAATTAAATGTATTACTATTATATTCAATATAATAAAAAATATTCATATATAGAGCAAGGACTAGCATAAAGCTAGTCCTTGAAAATCAAACTTCCATATATGAATATACATATATGCACTAATTAAATGTAAATTAATTATATAATTCTTTTTATTGTATGTCAATTATTTTTTAAACTTTTTTCAACACGTTAAATTTTAAGTAAAGTGCACAATTAAGTGCATTACGACCCAAAATGTGTATTTTCATAAGAAAATGCACATT
>CALVOQ010000040.1 GCA_944350335.1 uncultured Bacilli bacterium | reverse complement strand
TTGTTTATAAGCCGTTGTTGTTTATGAGCTTATTTGAAATACTCTATAATAGCTTTTTTAGAATTTATCATCTTATCATCCTAATTCATCGTTTTAAATTATGTATAAAATTTTTTGACATTTTTCAATGCACAATTTTCTTATATCTTTTTTTAAGTTGTGTTCAACTTTTTAAAAAATCTCTGCTAGCATAGGTAGTGGTTTTTGATGACTTACTTCGTTGTCACGCACTAAAGTTTAATCAAAAAATCATAGCTATTTGCCATGATTTTATAGTTAACAATAATGTATACAAATATTTTTAAAACTCCTGATTTTTAATGTAGTCTTCCATTTTGTCATAAGTAACTTTATAAATATCTTCTTCACTTACTACATCAATTAATCTAACACTACCATATAAGGACAAATAAGACGCTATTTTAGTATAAATGTTATGTGTTCCTTTTTCTGCTCGCTTCATTTTTTCCCCATAAATTGGATCGTTTATATAATTATCATAAATTGACTTTTCTGCTTTTAATACACCAAGTACAATATGTTTTTCACTTGAATTTGATCTCCATGATAGATTTCTGAAACGTTCTGGATTATCAATAACAAATCTTGTCAATTCATACTTATCTTCTAACCTTTCATCAACTGTTAATGCAACTCTAAAGAAACAACGAGACATAACACCAAAAAATATTCCTCTTCGTGTTCCTTGAGTGAATAACCAATGATCTAAAAATGTCGAATTAGATTTAATTGTCATTGATTGTAAACTGGCTTGATATCCAACCGTGAAATTAATCCAAGCCCAAAATCTCTCATCAGTTAAAATATAACGTGGTAATTCTTTTAATGACTCATATAATGTAATTGAATTATCAAAGTCAACTTTTGAATAATCTCCATCTAAGCTAGTTTTCAATCTAAATTCAGGAATTCTATATTTTTTTTCATCATACAATTTTCCAGAATAAATAGAAGATAGCCAATTTGAATCATGAGGAAATGATTTTAAATTATTTGTAACTAGCAATGCATTTTCTTTTAAAGTTTCTAAAGCTTCATCAGTCATAAAACAAATATTAATCATATTATTCATCTTCTTCCATACCTCCAATCATCATATTTTTAATAAATAAATTTGATATATCTTCTATTGATGTAACAGTCGCAAAATTCAGTAATACTTGTGCTATTTCTTCTACAGGCATATCTACGAAAATTTCATCAGTTAATTCTTCATTATATTTCTTTTTATATGCTACCATAACCGAATCGAACCAACTATGATTAAGTCTAATATAATCAATATCTATTCTCTCTGTTTTAAATTCCTGTAAGCATTTTATTAGTGAAGGGATCGCAATAATAGAGAAGAAAATATTTTTGAAATAATCACGATTCTTTAAGTTATCATAAAATCCAAATTCTTTCTCTGGTAAAACTATTTTTATGAATTTATCTCCAGAATCAACTTTCATTACTTTTAATTCTGGATCCGTACTTTTTATTACTCTAAATATAGATGATATTTTTTTATCTTCAGATTCATTATACTCAATTTTTGTTGTAAAGCCATCATCAATGGCTAATATATCATATTTTTCAATATCAAATGAATATCCCTCATAGTCATCTAAAAAATCATCGTTACTATATTCAAAATCTGCTTTTGCATAAATAAAGCTTGATATTTCAACTTTTCCTCTAAGATTGTGCAATGGAATTATAATATCTTTTGGTTCAATGGAAATAGATTTTACTATTCTAAATATTGTTGAAGAGCATTCAATAATAATTACTGGTTCTACTTTTTTATCAACAATAAGTTTGATTAACTCATCATTATCAATTTTTATATGTGCATTTTTTAATACTAAATTATCTTTATCACTTGCATCATCATATTCTAACGAATAATTACTATTTTTGAAACAACTTGCTATCTTTGAATTATTAATCGTTGGATATGGAAATAATCTTTTACCTATTCGCATATATTTTCACCTCACAAGTATAGTAATCATTTAGATCTGTATCTACCTCTATTTTATATTTAACTCCATTTTTTAGTTCAAATCCTTTTATAATACCATTTTCTACATATCCTTTAGATCCATTTATTGAACAATTAGCAATTTCCGTTTTGTATTTATTCCCTCCATCATCTAAGTGGTTCATTTCTAAATCACAATTTACTTCATCATATAAAGAAGTAAATGTAATTACACATTTTCCGTATTTCTTATCAGTAACAAAATAACGATAGTTCATTCCACTTAATTGAGCAATTTTCATAATATCTTTGTTTCCTTCACCATCTACACCTTCTTCTAGATCTGAATCATGGGGGTCACCTGTTCTTCCACTGTTAGAACCTTCTGGTACTGGAGAACCCTCTCCTTCTTCATGAGCTCCAATATCGGGTTGCAAGGCCATTCCTTCAGAATCTTCATAAATACCTATTTTATCTTTAACCTTATTTTTTAACCTTTTAACTACTTTAGGCTGTTCTGTGATTGTAATTTCCTCATTTGCTCCGAACCCTGATTCACTATCAACAGATGGCAAATAATCACCAGCACCTTCAACGTCTATTTCATCATTTTCACTTAAAGATAATTTGCTCTGTATAAAATTAACTATTGAAGTTTTTAATTCTCTATAAATTGCATTTATCTCTAATCTTTTTGAAGCATCATCTACACGTCTCAATTCCCAATCAGTATGTTGTGGATTTTCAATTTCTCTTAATATTTTATTTAGTTGATTATTTGGAATAATACACATAGCCGAGCATGGCATACTAGAAATTCCTTTTAAAGATGTTATTTTCATATATGGATATCTAATCATGACGCATTCATTCGTTGCAAGATACGATTCATCTTTAGAAAATCTCTTAAGATATAATTCAACATTTCCATATTCTGATATTTGTATTTCTTCTCTATATACACTGGGATCGCTTAACAATATATATTGAGATTTAATGCCATTTTGGAACTTTTTAGTAATTAATTCTTCATTATATACAATATTTAATAATGATTGTTTATTAATAACTTTATCGTTAATTATTACTTCTAATTCATCATAATAAATAGCCGTTAAAAAACTATCTAAAACTTTTGTAATAATTTCTTTTTCCCATGTTTCTTCGTTTTTAAATCCTAAAATATAAATATCCGTTCCAAAACTATTTCTTTTAAAGTTAGGATCTATGTTAATTTGTTCTAATATTGGATTATTTTTTTCGTCTATCCCATAATATCCAATTCCTTGTGTTTTTTCATCACTATTTTCAATAGTTGTAGAGCATAATTTACATATTCCAATATATCCTTGCTCCTTTTCTTTAGTGAAAGTCGAATAAAACACAGTATTAAATGAGCTAGCTACAAATGATGCATATTTACCAATACCTTTTGATCCTCCACTTGTACCAACTTTATTAGAAAGACCGCTGCCTTTTGTTAAAAGATAAAATGGTGTTTCTTCTCTAGAAGCAACTCCTAATAATCCTGTTGTATTGTAATCACTAATTCTTAAACATTGAATTCTATCTCTACCTACTTCTTTTATCATTCTTTCGAGTTGCTCTTTATCCTTAGTATTTTTCCTTCTATTTTGATATTCTTCACAAGATATCATTTCCTTTTCTATTCTATCTCTTCCAGGAATATCGTCTTTATTTATTTCAAAAGAATGAAACTCGACAATTACTTTTTCTTTTCCTGCTCTTGCATCAATAGAGTTTTGACATATTTCTCTAGCTAATGATGATATTGGATCTTTCTTAAAAGTTTCCATATCTGCAGTATCTAATCCAGTTTCTGTAGCATAATTATTACCTACAAATCGCCACATTTTATTATTCATGATTTAACCTCCTTATCACAAAATCCGTGTTATTATACATATTGTTTTTATTTTCTAATTCAAAACACTCATTAAAATAGCTTCTAATTATTCCAATCAATAAATATTTATTCCATGGTACTGGCATTTTTGGTAACATTTGATATCCTTTAAATACTGATGTATCCAATTCTTTATATCTATCAAATATTAAATCTAATAATTGATTCAATTGCATTAATTGTTCTTGAGTAATCCCAAGTTTTTCTTTTCTTACCATTGTATCAATATTTATTTGAACATATTCATCACTCATGTCATCCATAAATTCCAAATAACTATATAATCCACTAATATTCATTTTGGCCACATAATCTAAAATTGTATTATGATCAAATTTATCAAATTTCTGTGCATGGTTTTTAATTAAGGAATATGAATTTTTGTATTCTATAACTTTCTTACTTATTAATGGTCTACTATAGTATAAGTCTGGATATAGATATTTAATTAATGAAAATAAAGTAAATTGTCCATGCGTTAAATCAAGTTGTTCAAGTAATTCTTTATTTGTTAAACTTAATTTTGCATAAATTTTTCTTGAGGATATAACATCCGTTTTCATAAGTTCAAATTGTTTATCAATGAACTCTCTTAATGTAGATATAGTTTCCTTTGAAATGTTTAAATATTTATAATAAATAAATGTTTTAGATGATGTCCATATCAATCCATTGCTAGTTTCATTATGTAAATTATTATAGAATACGTAATCTTTAACTCCTGGAAATTTATCACGTAGATCTCTTAATTCAAATTCTTTATCAAATTCTCGTATATAATTTATAATCACTTCTGCTGATGAAATTTTTATATTTCCAACCATAATATAATCTCTCTTTGTTGCAAATTCTTTCGGTAAGTACTTATCTAAACATCCTTTCAAAAAATAATGATTATTTACACCTATTTTTTGTAATTTGTGTTTATGCTTTTCAAATATAGAACGATAAAACACTATTGGTTCATTATCCACAATATAATTTATTATTTCATCAATTAATTCATCATTTATACTTGGACAACGTTCCAACGGTAAATATTTTCCTTTATCAATTAACACATAATTGCATCTTTCCAACATTCCTTGCAAAGAATGCATTGAAGGTAGTTCTTCAACTATACCATATTCTTCTATACATTTTTCTTTAAATATATTATAATCCTCTGGACTGCCAATTCTATAACCATCTTTAAAGTTTTTCTCAATGATTTCTGAATATATTTTTCTTGGAGATATGCTTTTTTTTAAATAAATACCGTTTTTAAATTTTCTATATTCAGAGTTTAATATTTTTAATTCAAATGAATTCATTCTATTTATTTCTTTTGGTGTTAAAATATTTCCAAATTTATCCACAACATGGCAAATAATTTCATCTATATTAATCATCTCAGAATTATATATAACTCTTAATTTTCTGTTATATTTTATTTCTGAATTACCAATCTCCATAAAAAATAATAATATTCCCGCAAGTTCTTTTATACATATTTCTCTCACTAAATAATTGTTTGATTTTTGTCTACTTAATTCTTTCAAGTATGTATATAATCTATCAACATCAATAAATTTTTCATTTTTACTTGCAAGTTTTATATAGATACACTTTAATATATTCTTTAAGGTTGGCATTTGAAGTAACAACTTATCTATTGTCCTTGATTCTATTTGTCGAACCCTTTCTCTTGTTACGCCTAACTTATTACCTATTTGTTCTAATGTTAATTGTGATTCATTTGAATCATAATTGAATCTATTTTTAAATACTAATAAAGCATGTTCAGATAATTGTGAATAAAAATTGTATGATATATCCTTAAATATCATTTCATAATTTTTCCCTATCGACTCTACTAAATGAAAGAATTCATTAAGATTAATACTAAATATACTTAGTAGTTTTTCTGGTGAATATTTAATCAAATCAGATATTATAATTGAATTATTTAAAGACAGAATTTTAATTATATTACTATTTGAAATGATATCACTTAATTCAAGTTCGTTGTAAAAATCATCGATACTTTTTATGCTATTTTCAACTTTAGACTTGAGAATGTAATAATTATTTTTTATGTAATAAATTAAACTCAAATAATAATCTTTATTATTGTTTTTATTATATTTATAATCAAGCATCAATATATTTAATAATGTTTTATCAAAATTAAAATTATCATTCGAAATTTGTTCAGATATTTTCAAACATAATTTCTTTTCTGATGTAAACATAATAAAATCTAAATCTCTTTTCATATCCAATGTATTTAAAATATTTTCTTTTTGCGATTGATTTAAATAGTACATAGTTTTTGTACTTTCATAGTTTTCTTTTAATAATCTTTTCAGCCCACTTATTTTTACTAAATCAGAGTCAATATATTTAATTATGAATTCATAAATTTCTTCAACTTTTGCCTTATTTTTAACAATTAAATATTTAGCAATTAAAAACTCAATATACTCTCCTGAATATAAGTAATTGTTTTGTTTTTCTTTTAATTTTCTTTCATATAAAATACTACTTATCATAATTCAAATCTTTTTTTTCCTTTTTTATTATCCTTTAGAAATTCTTGCTTTTGCTTATCAAGTTCTTTTTGAATAGCACTAAATATTTGATTTATCTGTTCATCTGTGTATTCATAAAATGATGAGTTTGATAAATTTTGTAATTTTGATATTAAATCTATAATCTTATTTACTCTATTTGTTGCAATTCTTTTAAAATTTTCTTGTTTGGTGTTACTCATACAATTCCTCCAAATCACCATTAGAATAGCATAAAAACAAAATATTGTCAAAATATTTTGTAAATATTATTAAATTATTATCAAAAAAGAGTATTCCTACTCTTTTGAAGTTATTTTTATTTCATAATTTGTAAATGCTATTTCTGTTGAGGAAAACAATTTTATAGGATTAATTGTTCGCAAGATTTCTTTCATACTATTTTTAATAAATCTACCATATATTTCATCTGATTGTTTAGAGTCAGACATTGATATCATAATATATTTAGAATTTAATTTAATAATTTTCTCAACAAAATTTCTATGATCAAACGAATCATTAGTGTACAATTCTTGTTTTTGACTTATCAACAAATCATCAGGTAGATATGGTGGATCACAATACATAAAACTATTATCTATTCTTCCATCTTTATTCATTTTATCTAAAAAAGAATCATAATCTAGATTATAAAACTTAACAGGTTGAATTAATTTCGATAATTCCCTTAAATATTCTTCATTCACCACTATTTTTTCTTTTCGTCCGAAGGGAACATTAAATTTACCTGCTTTATTTTCTCTATATACTCCATTGAAACCCGTTTTCATTAGAAAATAAAACAATATCGATTTATTATCCAAATCATCCTCATCATTGAACTGTGATCGTAATTTATAATAATATTCTTCCTTTTCAATTATATTATAATTATTATACGCTGATACCAATTCAAATATTTGCTTTATAAGAATTGTTGGTTTTTTTTGAAGCAATTTGTAAAAATTAATTATATTGGAATTAATATCATTAACATAAAAATTTTTATAATTCAATTTATCATTATTTTTTAAAACATTTATCAATACAACGCCGGATCCAAGAAAGCATTCTATATAATTTTCTTTATCAGGCTTAAAGGCATTGAGCATTTCATTTAATATTTTCTTTTTTGATCCTGCCCATCTGATAGGAGAATTCACAACTTTTCCATTAATCATTTTTTCCACCCATATTTTAATTATATTATATCATCTTTTAAATATTTTTCATATATTTTTATTAATAACTTGCATAAATAATTTTTTCA
>CALVOQ010000039.1 GCA_944350335.1 uncultured Bacilli bacterium | reverse complement strand
TGAATTATAAATATACAATTTAAATATTAAAAATACATTAGTTTTTAACTTTACTTTATATAATAAAACACGCATTCGGCGTGTTTTATTTTTTTGCGATATTTTCACAATCTTTTTTCATTATTTATCGTTAGAATTTTTTTCTTGACAAAGTTAAAAAATGCTTGATTTTTATAGAACTTTAGCATATAATTGACTATGTATGACTGGCGGAGACACGCAAGGTTGCTGATACACCCGGTTAAGTTGTGAAATACTTAATTAGTATTCAGGTAATTTGCGCCGAGCAAGTCTATTAATTAAAAATAGGCGAAGGAGGGTAAAAGAATGTCAAATAGTAAAGTTCGTATAAGACTAAAATCATTTGATCACAGAATTTTAGATCAAGCAGGAGCTAAAATTGTTGAAACTGTAAAAAGAACAGGTGGAGAAGTAAGCGGACCGATTCCACTACCAACTGAGATAGACAAAATAACAATTTTAAGAGCTGTACACAAATACAAAGATTCACGTGAACAATTTGAAATGCGTACACACAAAAGAATAATTGATATTAAAAATCCAAGCAAGGAAACAATAGAATCACTAACACATCTAGACTTGCCAAGCGGAGTAGATATCGAAATTAAATTATAATAACAATATTTAGGAGGAGTTAATAATGAAAGGAATCTTAGGACGTAAAGTTGGAATGACGCAAGTATTCACAACTGACGGAAAATTAATACCTGTAACTGTAATTGAAGTTGAAAAAAATATAATAACTCAAATTAAAACAGTAGAAAAAGATGGGTATAATAGTATCCAATTAGGCGTATTTGATAAAAAAGAGAAAGTATCAAATAAACCAGAATTGGGTCATGCAAAAAAAGCAAATACAATGCCTAAGCGCTTCTTAAAAGAAATAAAAGGAATAGATGTTTCTAACTATGAAGTAGGGCAAGTAATCGCTGGAGATATTTTTGAAGCAGGGGAATTAGTTGATGTAACTGGAACTAGCAAAGGCAAAGGTTTCCAAGGAACAATCAAAAGACATAATTTCTCAAGAGGACCAATGTCACATGGTTCACATTATCATAGAGCTGTAGGTTCAAGGGGACCTATGAGACCTATGAGAGTACTTAAAGGTAAAAAATTACCAGGACACATGGGAAACGAACAAGTTACAATTCAAAATCTTGAAGTAATAAGCGTGGATTTAGAAAACAACTGCATTTTAGTTCAGGGCAATGTTCCTGGACCTAAAAAAGGCTATGTTCTTATTAGAAGTGCAGTTAAAGGTGGAAAGAACGACGCGAAAGAATTAGTGACATATGTAATAGAAGAAGTTACTGAAAACGAAGTAAAAGAACAAGTTGTAACAGAAGAAGTTATAGAAGAAACAGTAGCCGAAACAATTGAAAACAACACAGAAGAAACTACACAAAAGGACGGTGAATAATAATGGCAAAAATAGAGGTATTAAACTTAAAAGGGGAAAAAGTTAACGATATAACTTTAAACGATGCGATCTGGAACACTGAAGTTAACGAAATAGTTTTATCAACAGCAATAAAGTTTCAATTAGCATCTTTAAGACAAGGAACTGCCAAAACAAAAGGAAGAAGCGAAGTTAGTGGCGGTGGTAGAAAACCATGGAGACAAAAAGGTACTGGACGTGCACGTCAAGGATCTATAAGAAGTCCACAATGGGTAGGTGGAGGAACAGTTTTTGGACCAACACCAAGAAGTTATGACAAAAAAATGAATAAAAAAGAAAGAGAAATAGCATTAAAGTCAGCTCTTTCAGATAAATTTAAAAACAAAGAATTAATAGTTGTAGACAATATTAACATTGATAACAACAAAACTAAAGAAATATCAAAATGTTTAAAAACTTTAAAAGCAGATGAAAAGACATTAATCGTAGCGAATCCAGAAGACAACAAAATAATGTTGGCTACTAGAAATCTACAAAATGTATTAGCATTAAATCCAGCAAACATAAACGTATTAGACATAGTAAATGCTAACAGTTTGATTATTGATGTTGATAGTGTTAAGAAAATAGAGGAGGTGCTTAAATAATGGAATACTATGAAATAATTAAGGCACCAGTTATTACTGAAAAAACTCAAAAATTAGCTCAAGATAACGTAATTGTGTTTAAAGTTGATAAAAGAGCAAATAAAACACAGATTAAACAAGCAATTGAGAAAAAATTCAATGTAAAAGTAGAAAAGATAACTACATTAAATACCAAAGGCAAAAAAAGAAGAGTAGGAAGATACACAGGAACTACAAAACAATATAAAAAAGCCATGGTAAAACTAATGGAAGGCTCTAAAATAGAGTTTTAATTAGGAGGGTTAAGAAATGCCAATAAGAAAATATAAGCCAATAACAAACGGTACTAGACATATGACAGTTCTAGTAAACGAAGAAATAACAAAAACGACTCCAGAAAAGAGCTTATTAACTAGCAAAAATAAAAAAGCCGGAAGAAATAACCAAGGCAAAATTACTGTTAGACATAGAGGCGGAGGCGTTAAAAGAAAATATCGTATTATAGATTTTAAAAGAAGAAAAGATGGTGTTATAGGAACTGTAACTGCTATAGAATATGATCCAAATAGAAGTGCCAACATAGCATTGATTACATATGCAGATGGTGAAAAAACTTACATTATTGCGCCATTAAACTTAAGTGTTGGGGACAAAATTGAAAGTGGAGAAAACGTAGACATTAAAATTGGAAACACATTACCTATAATGAATATTCCTATAGGTACAATTGTTCATAATGTGGAGCTTCATCCTGGAAAAGGCGGAAGTCTTGCTAGAAGTGCAGGAAGTAGTGCACAAATACTTGGAAGAGAAGATAAATACGTATTAATAAGATTAAAAAGTGGTGAAACAAGGAAAATACAAGGAACATGCAGAGCTACAATAGGCGAAGTTGGAAACCTTGATCATGAACTTGTACATTTAGGAAAAGCAGGGAGAAAGAGAAAAATGGGTATTAGACCTACTGTACGTGGATCTGTAATGAACCCTAACGATCACCCACATGGTGGCGGAGAAGGTCGTGCACCAATTGGACGTAAAGGTCCTATGACACCTTGGGGTAAACCAGCATTAGGATTAAAAACAAGAAAAACAAAGAAACAAAGCGAGAAATTAATTATATCTCGTAGAAAGAAAAAATAGAAAGGATTTGTGAGTATGTCAAGAAGTTTAAAAAAAGGACCATATGTACTTGATAGATTACTAAAAAAAGTACGTACATTAAATGAAACTGGTAAAAAGGAAGTTATAAAAACTTGGTCACGTCGTTCAACTATATATCCTGATTTTGTTGGACACACATTTGCAGTTCATAACGGAAAAGACTTTATTCCAGTATATGTAACAGAAGATATGGTAGGTCACAAACTAGGAGAATTCGCTTTAACACGTAAGTTTGGTGGACACTCTGGCGAAAACAAATAGGAGGGTAATATATGGAAACATATGCAATACATAAAGGTGCATTAATCGCGCCAAGAAAAGCAAGAATGACTCTAGATTTAGTTAGAGGAAAAAGTATAGCAGAAGCAAGAGCAATATTAGCAACAACTAATACAAAAGCTTCAAGATTAATAAGCAAAGTATTAGAAAGCGCAGTTGCGAATGCTGTTAACAACTTAGGTTTACAAGAAAACAACTTATATATCAAGGAAACATATATAAACGAAGGCCCAACACTAAAAAGATCTAAAATAGCATCACGTGGGAATGTTGATAGAAGAGATAAAAGAAGTAGTCACATATATGTTAAAGTAAGTGACTTAAATACAATAAAGGAGGACTAACGCTGTGGGACAAAAAGTACATCCAATAGGATTAAGAATAGGAATCAATAAAGATTGGGAAAGCAAATGGTATGCACCAAATAAAGATTTTAAGAAAAACTTATTAACAGATATTAAAATACGTGAATATCTAGAAAAAGTTCTTAAAAATAGTGCAGTTGCAAACATCGTTATTGAGAGAAATAAAAAAAGAACAAACGTTATTATAAATACATCAAAACCAGGCGTAGTCATTGGCCGCGGTGGTGAAGAAATAGAAAAACACAAAAAACAATTATCAAAATTAACCGGTGAAGAAATATACATATCAATTGTTGAAATAAAACAACCGGATTTAAATGCAGCACTTGTTGCTGAAAACATTGCAACACAAATTCAAAATAGAGTTTCATATAGAGTTGCTCAAAAAAGGGCAATAAGAAACACTATGAAAGCAGGCGCTAAAGGAATTAAAACATTAGTATCTGGGCGTTTAAATGGTGCGGAAATTGCAAGAAGTGAAGGTTATACAGAAGGAACTGTACCATTGCATACATTAAGAAGCGATGTTGATTATTCATATAAAGAAGCTGAAACTGTTTACGGTAAAATTGGCGTTAAAGTATGGATATATAAAGGAGAGATACTACCTGCTAAAGAAGGAGGTAAAGAGAATGTTAATACCAAAGAGAACTAAATATAGAAAGCCTCATCGCATTAGTTATGAAGGAAAAAGCAAAGGCAAAAACAAGTTATCATTTGGCGAATACGGATTAGTTGCGAAAGAAGGGGCATACATAACAGCGAGACAAATAGAAGCAGCACGTATTGCAATGACTAGGGAAATGAAAAAGTCAAAAAGAGGAAAAGTATGGATTAACATATTCCCTCATTTAGCAAGAACTAAAAAACCTTTAGAAGTTCGTATGGGAAGTGGAAAAGGTAACGTTGAAGAATGGGTGGCTGTAGTTAAGGAAGGCAAGATTATATTTGAAATGTCAGATATACCCGAGAATGTGGCAAAAGAAGCATTTCGTTTAGCTGGACATAAACTACCCATTAAAACAAAGTTTATAAAAAAAGAAGAAAGTGGTGAATTAAATGAAAAATAGTGAAATAAGAAAAATGACCACTGAAGATATAAATAAACTAATAAAAGAAACAAAAGAAGAATTATTTAACTTGCGTTTAAGTCGCGCAACAGGCTCTTTAGAAAAACCTCATAAGATTAAAGAATTAAGACACACAGTTGCTAGATGTAAAACAATCTTAAGAGAAAGAGAAAACGAGAAAGCGATGGTGGAATAAAATGGAAAAAACTAAGCAAGAATTAGTGGGTAAAGTAGTAAGCGACAAAATGGATAAAACTATAGTTGTTGCAGTCGAAACTTATAGAAAACATCCGCTATACAAAAAAAGAATAAAATATACAAAAAAATATAAAGCACATGATGAAGAAAATAAAGCAAAAATTGGAGACACTGTAAAGATAGTGGCTACTCGACCATTATCAAAAACAAAGAGATACGTGTTAGATAGCATAGTAGAAGAGGCTATCATACTATAGGAGGGAGACGATAATATGGTACAACCAGAAAGCCGTTTGAAAGTTGCTGACAACTCTGGTGCTCGTGAACTATTAGTAATTAGAGTGCTAGGCGGAAGCTTTGTAAGAAGCGGAAATATAGGAGATATTGTAATAGGTACAGTAAAAAAAGCGATACCTAATTCAAGCATCAAAAAAGGAAAAGTAGTAAAAGCAGTAATTGTTAGAACAGTACAAGGGGTTAAAAGACCTGATGGAAGTCATATTAAGTTTGACGATAACGCTTGTGTTTTAATAAAAGATGATAATAGTCCTATAGGAACACGTGTTCTAGGACCAGTCGCTCGTGAACTACGTGATAAGAATTTCATAAAAATAGTGTCATTAGCGCCAGAAGTATTATAGGAGGATTTACATGAAAATTAAAGTTGGAGATAAAGTTAAAGTAATAACTGGATCAAACAAAGGTAAAGAAGGGAAAGTGCTAGAAATACTTCGCGATGAAAATAGAGTAGTAATTGAAGGAGTAAATCTAGTAAAAAAACATGTTAAGCCTAATGGACAAAATGAAACAGGAGGAATTATAGAAATAGAAGCTCCTATTCATATATCTAATGTAAAAATATCTAAAGAAACAAAAGAAGAGAAAAAAACTACAACAAGTAAGAAAACTACAGCGAAAAAAACAACAAAAAAAGAAAGTAAAAAGTAGGTGAACATATGGAAACATTAAAAGAATTATATGTTAAAGAAATAGTTCCTAATTTAATAGAAAAATTCAAATACACTTCAAAAATGCAAGTACCAAAAATAGAAAAAATAGTACTTAATATGGGTGTAGGAGATGGAGCAGCAGACACGAAGTACATAGATGCTGCAGTTAAAGAACTAGAAGTTATTGCCGGACAAAAACCAGTTGTAACAACAGCAAAAAAATCAATTGCAGGGTTCAAATTGCGTGAAGGAAATAAAATTGGTTGTAAAGTAACTTTAAGAGGAGAAAAAATGTATATTTTCTTAGAAAAATTAATTAAAATTGCTTTACCACGTGTACGTGATTTTCGTGGAATATCAAAAGGAAGTTTTGATGGACGTGGAAACTACACATTAGGAATTAAAGAACAATTAGTATTTCCAGAAGTTGATTACGATAAAGTAATTAAAGTTAGAGGATTAGACGTAGTAATTGTAACAACTGCAAAAACTAATGAAGAGGCACTAGAACTACTAAGTGGTTTTGGGTTACCTTTTAGAAAATAAGGAGGTAGCATGGCAAAGACAAGTAAGATAGTAAGTCAAAAAAGAGGATCAAAGTTCAAAGTTCGTGAATATACAAGATGCGAAAGATGTGGAAGACCACACGGAGTATTAAGAAAGTTTGGACTATGCCGTATATGTTTTAGAGAATTAGCATATAAAGGACAAATACCAGGCGTTAAAAAGTCTAGTTGGTAAGAAGGGAGGACTATAGTAATGGTAAATGATACAATAGCAGACATGCTTACGAGAATACGTAATGCAAATAGTATGAAATATGCAACAGTTGAAGTTCCAGCATCAAAAATGACAAAAGGGATAGCTGAAATCTTAAAAAATGAAGGATACATTGAAAAATATGAAACTGTTAAAAACGGAAGTAGTGAAGTATTGGTATTAACTTTAAAATATGGTTACAAAAAGGAAAGGGTTATATCTGGACTTAAAAGAATTAGTAAACCAAGTTTAAGAGTATATGTTAAATCTAACGAAATGCCAAAAGTATTAAATGGTCTTGGAATAGCTATAGTTTCTACTTCAAAAGGATTAATGACAGATAAGGAAGCAAGAAAACAAAACTTAGGTGGAGAAGTTCTTGCATACATTTGGTAAGGGGTGCTAACATGAGTAGAATAGGAAATAGAGAACTAATAATACCAGAAGGAGTAACGATTTCTGTTGATAAAAATACAGTAACAGTTACAGGAAAATTAGGAACTTTAAACTTAAATGTAAGTGAAAACATTAAAGTAGAAATTAACGAAAACAAAGTAACTACAAAGCGTTTAAATGAAACAAAACAAGTAAAACAATTACATGGCACAACAAATTCACTTATTAACAATATGATAAAAGGTGTAAGTGAAGGTTTCAAAAAAGAATTAGAAATAGTTGGTGTTGGTTATAAGTTTCAAGCACAAGGAAACGCACTAACAATAAGCGCTGGCTACTCTCATTCAGTCAAAATGAATGTTCCAGAAGGACTAAAAATAGAATGTCCATCAGTTACAGAGTTAACAATAAGTGGATATGATAAACAAAAAGTATCAGAATTTGCTGCACTTGTTAGAAAAGTAAGAGGACCAGAACCATATAAAGGAAAAGGAATACGTTACAAAGATGAATATATCAGACGTAAGGAAGGAAAGAAAGCTGCTTAGGAGGTAAATTATGATAAAAAAAGAATCAAGAA
>CALVOQ010000038.1 GCA_944350335.1 uncultured Bacilli bacterium | reverse complement strand
AATCTTTTATTTTTTAAAATATTTTCTCTTTTTATAGCAACATTTCTTGCTTCTTTTTCTGTTTCAAAAGCCATAAACTTATCACCAGAAACAGGAACATTATTTATTCCTGTTATTGTAACAGGCATACTAGGTATAGCACTTACTATATCTTCACCTTTACTATTTTTTAAAGTTCTTACTTTACCAAAAGCAGTTCCTACTACTATTGGATCCCCTAACCTTAATGTTCCATTTTGAATAAGTAAAGTTACTTGACTACCTACATTTTTATCAAGTTTACTTTCAACAACAGTACCAGTAGCATATCTATTTGGATTTGCTTTTAATTCCATTACTTCACTAAGTGCGATTATACTATCAAGTAATTGTTTTACACCTTCTCCTGTATGTGCGCTTAGTTTAACAAACATAGTATCTCCGCCCCATGCTTCAGGAGTAAGACCATATTCGCTCATTTCACTCATTATTCTGTCAACATTTGATGCGCCTTTATCTATTTTATTTATTGCAACAATAATTGGAACAAGAGCACTTTTAGCATGATCTATTGCTTCTTTAGTTTGAGGCATAACTCCATCATCAGCGGCTACTATTATGACAACTATATCAGTTATTTTAGCACCTCTTGCTCTCATTTCAGTGAATGCAGCATGTCCAGGAGTATCTATAAAAGTAATCTTTTTACCATCAACATCTACTTGATAAGCACCAATATGTTGAGTAATTCCACCTGCTTCTCCACTTGCAACATGAGCATCTCTAATATAATCCAAAAGAGTTGTTTTACCGTGATCAACATGACCCATAATCGTAACAACAGGTGCACGTAACTCTAGTAAACTTTCATCTTCATCTATAACATATTCTTCAAAATTACTTATATCGGTAGTTTCTTCTTTAACAAGTTTTTTATTGTAATCAATTAATACAACTTCAGCATCTTCAAAAGAAATAGTTTGGTTAACATTTATCACTAAACCCATTAAAAATAATTTCTTAACAAGTTCTGCACTTGGTATATTTAATTCTTTTGCTAAATCATTAACAGTCATACCTTCTTTATAAAGAATTACATTTTCATTTGATTCATTTTTATTACTTTGAAGTTTTTCTTTATGTTTATAAATATCTTTCTTTTTACTTAAAAACTCTTCTTTAGAACTATCTTTTTTCTTAATCTTTTGTTTCTTTATAACAACTTCATCTTTTAATTTAATTCCTTCTAATATTTCCTCTGCTCTATCTTCAAACTCATATTTACTTTCAAGTTCTTCACTCAAGTTATTTTCACTATTAAGTTCAATATCAAGCATTACAATATCATCATCAGTTAATTCATCATCTTCATTTTTTACATTTATCTCTAAGTTATGACAAATATGAAGTAATTCTTCTACTCCTATATTAAGTTCTTCTGCGTAATCTTTAAGAGACATATTACACCTTCTTTCTATAGTCTTTTTATTAATTCATCGTACACTTCATCACTTACTTTTACTCCCAAATGATAATCAAGTATTTTTTTATCTCTTGCTTTATTTATAATATTCTCATCTTTCTTTAAATATACCCCTCTACCATTTGCTTTTAAAGTATCATCTACAAATACTTCTCCATCTTTATTTCTAACTATTCTAAATAGTTCTCTTTTATCTAATTTTTCTTTACTTACTACACAAGTTCTAAGTGGTATTTTCTTCATACTATTCACCATTTATTTCTTTATTTATATCATTTAATGTTTTAATATTAATTTTATATTTAGTAAGTTTACTTGCAAGTTTTATATTTATTCCTTTTTTACCTATTGCAAGGCTTAAATTCTCTTCATCAGTTATTGCAAGGGCTTCTTTACCTTTTTCATCTATAATACTTACATTTACATTTTTAGCAGGGCTAAGAGCATTAGAAATAAACTCTTCTGGATTATTTGAATAAAGTACTAGATCAATTTTTTCACCATTAAGTTCATTAATAATACTTGCAATTCTTCTTCCTTTTTCACCTATACAACTACCTATTGCATCTACATTATTTACTGTACTACTAACTGCTACTTTACTTCTAACACCAGCTTCTCTAGCAACACCATGCATTACTAAAACTCCTTCTTTAAATTCAGGTATTTCAAGTTCAAATAGTCTTTTTACAAAACCATAATGTTTTCTAGACACCATAATTACTGGCCCTTTATTGTTAGATTCTATTTTAGTGATATATACTTTAATACTATCTCCCATTTTTAGTGTTTCACCAGGAATAATTTCATTCTTTGGAAGGATACCTCTTGCTTTACCTAAATCAACGTAATAATTTCTAGCATCTTCCATCGCTAAAAATCCAACCATTAATTCATCTTCTTTATCACTAAACTCTTCAATTATATTATTTTTTTCAGCTTCTCTAATTTTTTGCATAACTACTTGTTTAGCAACACCTACTGCTACACGGCCAAAATCTTCTGGTGTAACTTCAGTAACAAACTCATAACCAATAGTCGCGTTTTTATCAAGTTTTAAAGCTTCTTCTAAGCTATATTCGCTTTCTTCATTTTGAACTTCTTCGACAACTGTCATAACTTTAAACACTTGAATACTCCCAGTGTTTTCATTTATAAGTACTCTAATATTTGCATCTTCACCAGTATTCTTTTTATATGCACTCGCAAGTGCACTACTCATCGCTTCAATTACTACATTTGAGTCAATTCCTTTTTCTAAACAAATATTATCTAATGCGTTTTTAAATTCAACATTTTCCATTATTCTTCACCTTTGCTACATACATCAAGTACATATTCTTCCCTTATTAAATCTAACTTATCAATTATTGGATTAATAATTTCAGTTGCCTTAACACATAAATTAGTATCAACACCACTTTTACTATCAATTTTAACAAATAAAGTTTTTTCTCCGTCTTCTTCACCAAATTCAACTGAACAAAGTTCAATATCTACTTCTTTTAAAGGTTCTAAAAGACTATCAAATATTTTTTGTTCCATCTAATCACTCCTTTTACAAATTAAAGAGCGGGATTTATGCCCACTCATCAAGTAAGTTAATTATATAATTTATATGTAAATAAGTCAAATATTTTTGCTTAAACTTCTATGAATGCTTTTTTTACAACATTCTCTACACAATTATAACACGTCATCTTTTAATATTTATTTAAAGGTTAGTTAATTAAGTTTCGCTTTTTACAAAACATTTATGCAAAACTATCATTATTTTTTAACAACATTCCAAGACAAGGGTAAATGGTAATATAGAACATAATAAAATGTTTTACACCATTAAATTAATAATCACTTTATAATTTTTAAAACCATTGGCTTATATTTTTCTTATTTTTTCCTAAAATTACTGTTTTGTACTCGTTTACTATTTCTTTATCTTCATCCATTAATCTTACCAAATTATTATACAATCTATCTACAGTACTCTTAATATTTATACTTTGCGATAATCTTGTAATAACTCACTTATCAAACAACTTTTCGTTTCAGTTATATTTGGTAGAATTATTCATAAGAAAACACCACTGTTATTTTTTGTTTAGTTATGAAAAATTTGTATGCTTATTATTAAATTTTTAACAAATACATTATAACCCCTAATTATTAATTCATTATATATTATATTTTCCATTGAAAAACTTTGCCACTTTTACCACTTTTTTTCAATACCATTATAAATCTTTTATATTTATTTTTGAGTAGTTTAACTAAAATAAGTTAAAACTATAGTCATTTACACCAATACAAAAAGTAGCATACAGTGGAACAGATTTAATCCCGTTTTCAAAACCATAGTTCTTACTAGATATTCTTATAGAATACACAGGTTTATATTTTTTAATATACTCATTTAAACTTTTACTATTAACTCTACTTCCACTTTTTACCTCTACAGGAATTATATTACCATTTATTTTAATTAAAAAATCAATTTCAAACTTGTTAAATGTGTAATAAAAAAGTTCTTTAAATTTCGCATAAAACTCACACGCAACATAATTTTCAGCAAGCACACCTTTATACATTTCATTTTTATCAAATAATATTTCACTATAATCTAAGTTTGATAGCGATCTTAATAAACCACAATCACTTAAATATATTTTAAACTTATCTTCAACCGTGAAAGCTTTTAATGGTGACTCATTTTTACTAGCTAAATTACATTTTAACACCATATTACTTGATAGCAACCAAACCAAACTATTTTCATATCTACTTTTTCTTGCTTCCTTATCTACTATACTATATTTAAACACATTATTTTCTCTAGCAAGTTCTTTAGGAATTGCATTATATATTTTAGAGTTTTTAATACTCTCAGTATTTTCTGTATATTTATTCATATCTGCCAAATAAGTTGTAATTATATAATCTTGTAATTCAAAATTAACTAGAGAAATATTACAATTATTTGTAATAAAATCATTTATAATTGAAGGCATTCCACCTAACACTAAATATTTTTTATACAAATCTAACGCTTTTTGATGAATAGGTTCAAATAAAACTTCATTGGAAACATAATGTTTTTTTATCTCATCTATCAATTTTTCTTCATTTAATGCTAATAAAAACTCTTCAAAATCCAATGGATATAAATATTTTATTACAACTTTACCAACTGGAAAAGATGATTTAAATCTATTTATTTTAACTCCCAATAAGGAACCCGCGCATACTATTTTATAAGGTCTTTTACTTTCACAAAAATACTTTAACGATGTAATTGCATTTTCATTAACTTGTATTTCATCTAAAAACAAAATACTATTTTGTTCATCAAATTCAACATTCTTTAAAACTTTAATTTTTTCTATTATTTCTTCTGGCGTTAAATACTTTGAAAAAATCTCAGAAACATCCTGCTCCTTTTCTAGATTTACATACACATAATTTTCAAAATTATCTTTGCAAAACTTTTCTAATATATAAGTTTTACCCGTTTGCCTTGCACCTATTAACATAAGAGGCATCTTAAAATCATCTTTCCATTTTTCTAATTCCTTTTCAATTTTTCTATACATTATTTACCACCTTTCATACTAATTATATCATATTTCGTACATTTTGCACGTTTTTTACACTTTTTTCGTACATTTTGTACGAAAAGTGACAACTTAGTTAATTATTTTAAATATAGGTAAGAATACGAACAATATTAAAATAATTACATAGATTATTATTGTAAGAAAAGAAGGGGTGGATTATATGTGTAACAATAACGAATGTTCTTGTAATACTAATAATTGTAATAACTGCAATAGCTGTATAGCAGAAATATTACAAGTAATAAATGTTTTGCAATCAAATGCATGTCCTGAAAACTGTTTGAACTCTTGTGATAGACCTGCATTAGGAGGTGGCGTTAACTGCATAGTATGTAACACTCGACCAATAATGATATACGGATGTAACGGAGAAGCATGGACTATGCCAACTACAAGAACAAACACAGTATGTACAGATGCTACAACAACTGGATGTTCAAACGTATTTAGAGTAGAAAAAGTTGATGGATGTTGCTGTACATTCCGCGTACTAGCGCCTAATACAGATACTACAAGTTTATATCCATATGTTTCAACTGATTCAATATTCACAATAAATATTAATTGCATATGCGGTGTAAGATGTTTAAATGACACTTTTGTTGAATGTCTATAAACTACAGTAAAACTTCTATTTATTAGAAGTTTTATTTTACACTATGAATTGAACTAAAAATTATAATATGCTATAATTTTTATTGAGGATGTGTGATATGAAAAGAAAAAATATTATATTAATTATAGCGCTACTAATAGTACTAGCAATAGCTTGTTACTTTATTTGGAAGTATGTTGTACCAAGTAATAATCAAGACAAAGATGCAATTAGATTTAGTGAAGAGTATACAAAAGTACCAGAAGATAATGTATTTGATTACGTGAGTGCAACTACTATAATAGAAGTATTAACAAGTGGCACAGGAATTGTATATTTAGGATTTCCAGAATGTGCATGGTGCCAACAGTATGTAGTTTACTTAAACGAAGTAGCTATAGAAAACGATATAGATAAAATATATTATTACAACATAAAAGATGCTAGAAGTAACAATACTGAAAACTATAAAGAAATTACCGAAATATTAAGTGAATACTTGCCTACTGATGACGAAGGGAATGAACGTGTTTATGTTCCAGACGTAACATTTGTAAAAGACGGAATAATAGTTGGTCACGATAACGAAACATCAATCGTAACTGATGAAGATGGGACTCCCGATACGTATTGGACAAGCGAAAAAATAACAAAATTAAAGTCAAAATTAACAAATTATGTAAATTTGATAAAGGAAACAGTATGTACAAATTGCAACTAACTGTTTCTTTTTTTATGTAATTATTGTATAATTAAATAGGTGATAAATATGTATTGGCATTACATAATAATCTTAATAGTACTTATAATAATTTCATTTATAGTAATAAAGATGAACAAAAAAGATTTTGTTATTAAGATTAACAAATTGATTGAATACCTAGGTGGAAAAGACAATATATTAGATGTACAAAGTAATTTATCTAGGTTGAAAGTTACAGTAAGAGATGTAAACATAGTTAACAAAGACGGAATACAAAAATTGGGCGCTAAAGGGATTGTTGAAATAGACAATCAACTTAAAATAATATATGGGCCTAATGCAAAACAACTAAAAAAATATATTAAAGATCTAAAATAATACAATTTTTTATAAAAAAATACATAATTCGACAAATTACGGCAAGGTAATATAGTACTATATAGTTGAGGTGAAATTATGTATTTTTTTGATACATTATTATTTAATATAATAACAATTACTTATCCATTATTTCTATACTTATTTTATTCTTTAAAAAAGAAAAACTTAAACGAAACAAAAAGCAAAGCCATTTTAGACATAAGCATATTAACTAGTTTTTTCTTGAGTCTATATTTTAATAATTATATAGATGAAAATGGGCAAATTATATTACTAACATTCCCCCTACTTTTTTCATTTTTATATAAAAGGACATATCTTTCAATATTTATAAGTTTAATACTAATAGATATTTTATTTATCATAGGAAATTATGGAATAGTATTAAATATATTTCTTGTAGCATCATATTTTATATTATATTCAATTTATAAGGTGAAAACGTTTTCTAATAGTAGATTTATTAATATTTATTCTTTAATAAATATTATATTTTATATACTTTGTAAAATAAAATATATAAGTGACTTAAAAACTATCACATTAATTGTTACGACATCGATCATACATTTTATAATTAATAGAATCATTACTTTTTACATTAAAAACGAAAATGAAATGTTGAATGTATATTTCGCAATGCATGATGTAGAAAAAGAAGATCATATTCAAACGTCTCTATTTAAAATAACACATGAAATAAAAAATCCTTTAGCAGTTGTTAAAGGTTATATAAGTATATTTGATGTAAACGATGCAGAAAAAAGTGAGAGATATATAAATATAATTAATAATGAAGTTGACAGATCACTTGAACTACTAAATGATTTTAAAGATTTATCTAAAATAAATGTAGTAAAAAATGAAATGAGTATTTTAGAATTATTTGATGATATAAAACAAACTATGATACCTTTATTTAATTCAAAAGATATTAAATATGAAATTAAATGTGAAAGTAATATAACATTCAATGCTGATTATAATAGAATGAAACAAGTTTTAGTAAATTTAATAAAGAACTCTATTGAAGCTTGTAATAAAGAAAAAAATATAATAAATATTACAACCTTTTGTTCAAATAATACATTATATATTATAGTAAAAGATAATGGCGAAGGAATGGACAAAGATACATTAGAAAAAATATTTACACCGTTTTACACAACTAAACACTATGGTACTGGTTTAGGAGTATGTCTTTCAAAAGAAATAATAGAAGCACATAA
>CALVOQ010000037.1 GCA_944350335.1 uncultured Bacilli bacterium | reverse complement strand
CTTCTGATGCTAGTTATTTTATATTATATAATTTTTTGATTTCTTCTACTGAAATGTCAAAACCAATTGATTTATATCTAGGCAAGAGTTTTTCATACACATTTTCAATAATTGCAGCTTGGACTTCTTTTGTTCCGTTATGAAAAGCTCTATGACAAGTTGGACATAACGAAACAATATTTTCTACACAATCTACATTTATATTATATTTATTCCACATTTCTTGTTGATATTTTACTGGAACTAAATGATGTGCTTCCATAAAGTTTTTATGTGTTTTTGCGGATGCAAATGTTTCATGTCTAGGATTATGTTCACAACAATAATACGCATTTTGTATAGCAATTCTTCCTAACAATGGATTTCTTTTATATTTTTTACTAATTTTTCCAATTTCTATCTTCATAGGTGCAACTTTATGTGCTCCTACTGCAACATCAGTATTAACGTTTTCATCATTAATATTATCAATTTTTTCTAGATAGTTATCATCTTTTTCTTCATCACTTTCTTCAATATCAATAATCTCTTTTTCTTCAGTAAGTGTTTTTATTAAGTTGTTTTCGTCAACTCTTTCAACAATTCCGTCAATTTCAGGTTCATCAATTAAATTAATATTGAAGTCCTGTACATTGTAAAGAAAGTAAGAATAGTCTACATCACGATACAAAATTTCATTCATTTCATCTATATCGTATTTACTAAAAAAATTATTATAGAAATATGTATCGAATTTAGGGTTTATAGATATACTTTTTGATGTAACTTCAAATAAATTAGTATTATTTCTAATTAATGACATTATTCTGCTATAATCTTTATAGTATGCCACATATTCAGATACTGGTGCACCTTGTCTTATATACTCTACCGCTTGTTGCCATTGACTATATTCTTTACAAGTCATTATATAGGTATATAAATGATCGATTGAAACCTCATTTATTCCATATCTTGTTTTTAACTCTTTTAATACTTTATATATAAATATTACAGGCAAAATGTAATAATCTTCATTATTATTTTCAGTATCAATTATTGCATGTATTTTAACTTTTAAAATTTGCTCAGTAATTATTTTATTAAATTCATACTTATTTATTAATGGATTAATAGATTTTAATTTATCATATATTGCAGTTGTTTTTTCTTTATTATATTGTCCACCTCTTTTATAGAAAGGTGTTTTTGTAATTAAACCAAAAAATTGCGGTATTACTAAAGTTCTATGTCTATCTGTTTCTATTTCAAAATCCAAATGATGATTTGTAAAAAATTCTTCTATATTAGTAGTTTCCCTATTTGGAATACTGTCAAACAAATTTGTTACTTTTATTATTTCATCAAAACTACTAACTTTTTGTTTTGTAAAAACCCAAACAGACTTTTCATTTAAACTTTTTAAATATTCCTCTGCACTAATCATTTTTTAAAACCTCCTTAATTAGAATTCCAAAAAAATATGCTAATTTCGGTGGAACGGCATTTCCAATTTGCTTGCAAATGCAAGACTTCGTCCCTGAAAATTTAAAATTATCAGGAAAACTCTGTATTCTTGCTGCTTCTCTTGGTGTAAGCGTTCTATTTTCAAATGGATGTATAAATTTACCTCCTGTTGGAGTATCAAACCTTGTAGTAATAGTAGGAGCAATTCCATTTGGATCTAACCTACCATAAGAACCACTATGAACTGTATTAATTTTTTCATCTAAAACAGTATAATTTTCATTTATTTTTATTTTTGACATTCTGTCTATTGCCTTATTATTATGATTTGTTTTAATATGATTATATGTAATATTATTTTCTGCTTTTAAAAATTCTTGATACTTACTATTACACTTTTGATATTGAACTACGCCATCTTCAGTTGGTAATCCTAAATTTGAAATAGCATCCCATACTGTAACGGGCTCAAAAAAGTTAGGAATATTTTTTTTAATTATTTTTTTTGTGTTTTCTATTTCTTTCTCTAAATTAAAGTCAATTTGAGAACCAATTATAATAGTTCTTTCTCTATTTTGTGGGATACCAAATTCTTTTGCTTTTACAACTTTATATTGGATTTTATATGGTTTACCATCAAAATTCTTTGGATCTTCAAATATATTTTTTATTTTTTCAAATATCATGCCATTCTTAAGATTTAATATTCCTTTAACATTTTCTATAATAAATATTTTAGGTCTTACAATTTTTACAACATTAAAATAATGTTTAAACAAATAATTTCTTGGGTCATCAATAAATCCATTTCTTATTCTTGCACCTGCCATAGAAAATCCTTGACATGGTGGTCCACCAATAATTATGTCTGCTATGCCTTTTTTGAATACATTTTCATTATCCACATTTTTAATATCATCGGCTATCATTTTTGTACCTTTATGATTTAACTCATAAGATTTCGCTATATTTTTATCAAATTCAACTGCTGAAACAATATTAAAGCCTGCTTTTTCAAATCCACATGAAAAACCACCACAGCCAGCAAATAAATCTATCGTTTTAATCATCTAATTCACCACCAGTTCTATATTTAATTGCAAAAGTTTTTATATATTTCAATTCTAAATCTGTTAAAGAATATATTTTTTTTAATTCATCATCAATTTCATCAATTATATTTTTACATAATTTATGTTTATACTCAAAGTCAACTTGTTTTGTACCAACATATTTTTTTGTTTCCTCAAGTTTATTTTCAAGTTTTTCTGCTAATTTTTCAAACTTTTCATTTTTTATTTTACTTACCGGCACATAAAATGTTTTTAGTTCTTTTGTAGTTATATGCCAACAATCTGATACAATCGTCCAATATAACCAAAACAAACTTGAATTTAATAAGCACAATATAAAATTATATTCATCTTTTTTATATAAGAATTTTCTGTATTCATTTGAGCCTGGATTAAAACTGAAGGATTTAATCCAAAAACATGCTCTCATATTTAAATATAAACTCTTACCATTTAAATTCTGTATATCATATATATTAGTATTAGTATTTGTATACACTTTAGAAAAAATAGATTCTTCTATTTCATTTCCAATTTTTGGAATAAATTGGTCATATCTATGATTGCACAATCTTACTTCTCTGCCATTTAATAATTGTTTTCTTTCTTCATTATACCAATGTTTATAATTTGATGTATAAATCTTATGTTTCCCCTTACCAATTTGGGCTATTAATATATTTAATTTCTGATGTACTCCATCAAATAAACAATCTGGTCTATCAGCAAAATTCAAAACAAATTGTTTTTTCGTATTAGCACTAACATAATTTCTGATTGATGACATTCTGGTTGTAGCAGTATATGATAAAGGTATTATATATCCTAATACTCCATTTGGCTTTAGTAGATCTATACTATTTTTAATAACATCGGCATATATGTTTCCAAATTTATTAATTAACTTATCTTTATGTGGATATTTTCCATATTCTACATATGGAGGATTACCAATAATAACATCAAATTGCTTATTCAATTTATCATTTTCACTAATAAAATCATAATTAGAAAAGTGGTTTTTTAAAATGTTTGCTAACTTTTCAAAGGATGATTTATTTTTTAACTTATTTGACACATAAAAATATAATCTAATTTTTGCAATATCAGAAGATTCATCATCAATATCATTACCATATATTGTTTCACAAATTTTTAATATTTGGCTATCATTTACGGTTGTTGTATTACTAATTATTTCATATTTTAATTCAAATACATTTACTAAAAATTCACCACTACCACAAGTAGGATCAATAACAACTGTTTTATATAATAATTCATTAATATTTTTTTTAGATAAACCAGAAAGTATTTTTATACCATCATCAAAATTATGTGTTTTATCATTTTCTTTTTTCATTCTAGTAACAAAAGCATTACATATTATGTATTTTGAAACATCATACGGAGTATAATATACACCGTTTGATTTTCTTTTTTTTGTCTTTTCATTTATATGGGATAATATATTCTGAAACGATTCATTAGACAAACTAATTTTTTCATCTTGATATATAGAATTTTCTATATCATATTTAACATAATTACCATTTAACAATATATGTAGTGCATTTAATATTTCTTTTTTATACTTAGACATATCATTAATTTTGGATACAACCAATTTTGTTAAAGATTCTTTTAAGTTGCTCATCTACATATTCCTCCTTTATGTTTTCATATCTTCTTATATAATTGTATCCATATAAAATTCTTCTACTTAAATTATAACAAATTTTTTCGAGTTTTTAAATTATATGGATATTTTTATATATTTAATGTTCCTTCATTATACTTTTCAATAAAATCTGCTATTTCTATATATTTATCATAATCCATTATAACAACATAATCTTTGCCATTTTTTGTTACTTTCATAGGCAACTTGCTTTTCTTAACTCGATTAAAAAGCTGTGAAGACTTTCCTTTGTTAAAATCTCTAATTAGTACTGAATCTTTTATATATTTAGTAACTTTCAACAAAATCACCTCATATATTATTATATCATAAGTCATTACAATTGTAATTACTTATTTACAAAAAAACAAGAAAATTATTTGATATTTTCTTGCTCATAATAAATATATAATTCTTTAGGACAATATTTAACATCATTAAAACCATATATTTTTCTACAATTATTGCAAATTAAAGCAATAGTATTATCATCATAAATACTGTATCCATAACCTTTTTGTAAAATTATATTTTTGAATTTACATATAGGTCACATAAAATTATCATCTAAAAATACCTGTTTCTTATTAAAAGCATCCTTCACTATTTCGTAACTTTTACATCAACACCTAGGCACAAATTTATTTTTGTCAAATATTTTTTCTTCCAAACATAAATTCTATTTTGTCTTCTGATAATTATTCATCTTTAAACAACTGATAATCATGTAACAATCTATATTCTTTATCAACAAAATAGGATCCGCGAATTACTAACACTTTCTTTTCATCCAAAGTATATTGTTCCCCATTTTTATCAAATAATAGATTAGGAAATTTTTATTCAGTAAACACTTTCTATTCAAACATATCTCTTTCTTTATAAGTAGGTATAATTTCTGTCCTTTCTTCATAGTTACCTTGAATACAAAATAATTTTACATTTAAACTATTTAAATATTGCTTCGATTTTTTTGTATTTATTATTCAAATAATAATTAATTCCATAATCATTTACATATTGTCTTTATGTGTTTCAATGTTATGCAATTTATAAAAATTTCTATGTGTATCTTCAGCTATATAAATCATTTTAGCATCATAAATTGATTTTATTATTATTAAACATTATAAATTATATTTATTTTTAAATATATAAAAATCCTTTTTACTAATGTTTTTAATAATTTGTTCAATTATATGTTCACCTGTTTCTATAGTCCAAAAAATAGTTAATTTTTCTTTAGCTCTTGTTATGGATGTATAAAATATATTATGAGATATCAGTTTTTCTACATCATTTGTTAAAATTACTTTAACCGAATTGTATTCAAGGCCTTGTGCTTTATGAATTGATAATGCATACGCAATATTAAAGGGAACTATATTGTTCTTATCATCATCGTCATCATCATTTTCGAATTCTTTATCAACTGAAAATCCAACGATTGATGATAACGGCCTTGTTTCAATCAATGCAACATTAGACCCAGCAACATCTAAACTTGTTAATGGTTTTTCTATTTCCACTTCAAAATATATCTTATCTTCATTTAGTTCTATATTAGTTATTTTACCCTTTAAATTGTTATAAAGTACGTTTTCAAATCTCTTTGTATCAAAAAACAATACCGGATCACCTATTTTGTATGTTTTTATACCAAAATAAAATTTTCTATTTTTATTTGCATCTTGTAAATATTTGTTTATTTGATTTATTCCATACAAGCCATCATAGCTTAAACAAAGGATTATCTCATCATCATCTTGTTTTTTAAATATTTTGTCATCCAAATCACTGGAAAATTTATTATTAACTATATATTCTATAATGTTATCATCACAATTTCTAACCTTTTTCCATAATCCTAATAACGTTTCATCATTACTTCTAAATGTTTCTAACAATTCATATACTGCTTTTTCGTTTACAAACTCTTTAGCAAAGCTAAACCAATTTCCAAAATTTATAGACTCTATTTGATAAATATCTCCGACTAATAAAAGTAATTTAAATCTAGTATTGTTTAATATATTCAATATGTCTTCATTGCTAACTGTACTACACTCATCAACTATTAATATATCACATTGTTTATCAATATAATCACTTTTATTATATTCAGCTATTGTATAAAATTCAGAGTTTTTAATCTTCACTCTTCTCTTCAAATTTTCAACAGCTGTATTAGTATTAGCCAAAAAAATTTTATTTTTATCAGATAAATACTCCGAAATACTGCTAATCATTGTAGTTTTCCCTGTGCCTGCAGCCCCATATATTAAAGAAACTGACGAGTCAGCATACATTTTTCTTAAAATTTCCTTCTTCTCATCTGAAACATCTTGTGTATATCCCTCAACTGTTTCCCAAAATTCATATGATTCTTTATATCCTTCTAATCCAATTTTGGTTAAATTATTAATTTTATTTATAATATCTATAGTACTTTTTTCATATCCCTCCATATAAACATAATCATGTTCTTTTATTATCGTTAATCTTTTTTGTGCACCATATAACTTATTATTAAACTTTATAATTAACTCATCAATATCTCCATATTCTGATAATTCATCTAATTGGGTATATAATATTCCCTTTTGCTCAATATTATTTAAGATATGCCTTGCAAGCAACTCATCTTCACAATCATCGCTTTCTAATGACATAAACAATTCTTCTCCGCTCGGAGTATGTCCAGCCATCGACATTACAAATGGTAATTTTTCGAATGGAAAACATTTACTTTTTAAACATAAATTTGATAGATAATCTAATGCTATATTATTTCCATGATATCTATTTAATTGTCTCTTAATATTAATATTTCTCATTGTATACAACAAATACCTAATAGTTTTATATCCACTACTTTTTGTTTGAATAATAGCTCTACATTTATCTAACAGCTTAAATATATAATCAGTTGGAGCTAATCCTATTTTTTCCTTTTCTTCTAAATATGATTCGTTTGGCATTAAGGTTAAATCTAATAAACATATATTTTCATCTGTTAAATAATTCATTAAATTCTTATATTCAACCATATTGCTTTTTACAACAATATCATTATTAAATATCTTAGATAAATTATTTATTTCACACGATCTAATTGCTACTTTCCAATTACTTATTATTTTTATTGATGTCATAGAAGAAAATAATTCAATATCTTTTTCTACAAGTGATATTATTATAGCATAGTTAGGCAAAATGTCATATTTAGTATATGCAATCATTCTATCAAATTTATTCATTTTATCGGTTGCACTAGAAAGTGTAATTTCATAATAAATATTACCATTAATGTAAATTGGTTTCGATTTTTCAACGTAATATCTTGCTTTTTCTAACTTATTACTAGGCCCAATTTTAACTTTTTCTACTTCTATTGCTATTTTTTTATAATAATCAATTAATGAAGTGTCATTGTTCAGTGGATAATCTGATATATTTGATAATATATCTAAATTAAATTCTAACTTCACATATTCTTTTAATTTCAGCAAATAATAATAGTACTTTTGCATTAATCTTTCAGCACCATTATAATCCGGAGTATAATGTGATTTTGATGATTGCAAATATCTATGAAATTCATTTAAAAATCTTGGGTTGCTTTTTGATTCTAATTCTTTATATGCTATTTTTTTATCTTGAAAAGACACTCCAAGATTAGCTTTATATTTCTTGTTATAGTAAAGAACGATAACATCTTCTACCAAATTTCTCAATTGTGCCAATATATTCTGAGATAATAGACCTCTTCCTAAATAATCTTTTTCATTCATATTATCATTAATTACAATATTTATGTTGTTAATTTCAACAATAACACTATTATTCATAACAAAACACCTCCATTAAATAAAAAACAGTATCCATCTTAAAAAAGAATGATACTGCTATTCTTAACTACATTATACAACAAAATTTGAATTTTTTTAACATTTGAAACGAAATATATTAAAAATTCTTTATTTTATACCTTTATTCAAGTTAAAAACTTAATTTTAGTATAATTTATCAATAAATATATTTTGTTTAAATATAGCCGTCTAAATACCCAATCAAATTATGTAATGGTAAGTGAACTCCGCTCCTCCCGCATTTATGTGATTAGATATTACAATTACATCTTTACCATTACCATAAGCATCAAGTATTCTATCAACTCG
>CALVOQ010000036.1 GCA_944350335.1 uncultured Bacilli bacterium | reverse complement strand
AACTTTTTCTCTTTTTTAATTTTAATGCTATAATTATTTCGGAAGGAGTCTTATGAAAATACTGATAATAGAAGATGAATATAATTTAGCAGATGCCATTAAAACACGGCTTAATCAAGAAAACTATAGTGTAGATATTTCAACTGATGGAATAGATGGATTAGATAATGCATTAACTAATATCTATGATTTAATTGTATTAGATGTTATGTTACCTAAAATTGATGGTTTTACTATCTTGTCAAAATTAAAAGAAAATCATATCAATTCTAAAATAATAATGTTAACAGCTAGAAGCAGTTTGGAAGACAAATTAGAATGTTTTTCAGATGGAGCAGATGACTATATAACTAAGCCATTTCATCTAGAAGAATTAGTAGCAAGAATTAATTCTAAGCTTAGAAAAAATGATAATACAAATGACATCACTATATTAGAAATCTTTGATTTAAAACTTGATTTAAAAACTGCAGAATTAAGTTGTAAAAAAACAAATGAATCTATTGTTGTTATGCGCAAAGAGTTTTTAATTTTGGAATATTTAATGAGAAACGCTAATCAAATAGTTGCAAAAGATATTTTATATGATAAAGTTTGGGGAATTGATAATTATTCTATATCCAATAATTTAGAAGCATATATTTCTTTTATAAGGAAAAAATTGAATGTAATTGGCTCTCTAGTTGATATAAAAGCAGTGAGAGGATTTGGCTATAAATTAGGGGTGACAAATGAAAAAATTAAAAATTAAAGTATTTTATATTATGTTTTCAATGTTATCTATATTTGTTTTAACACTTTTAATAATTTATAATGTTACTTTATACTTAAATGAACTTACTAGATTAAAAGATAATGTTGAAACTATAAAAGATATAACTTCTAAACCTTTTTATCAAACTGATTGGTATGATAGAAACTTGTTGTTTATGGATTTGGATGTTTATGTAATAAAATTTGATAATAACATGAATATTATCTCTATTTATAATTATACTGATAGAGATGTAACAAACGAAGAAATATTGAATATAACAAGTAGATATAATAATTACTCTCGCTTAGAAGATATAAACCTTTTTTTAGCTGAATACGTGATTTTACTAAATACTCAAAACGAACTTATTATCATCAATGTTGAAGATATAAATGCTAGACTTTTATTTTCGTTAAAATTTTCCATTTTAATATTTGTTTTATCAGAACTTTTAATAGTGTATATAGTTAAAATGTTAACAAATTGGTTAATTAAACCGGTAGAAAAATCGTTTTTAAAACAAAAACAATTTATTATTGATGCATCACATGAATTAAAAACACCTTTGTCTGTCATCATGACCAGTGCGGAATGTTTATCAAGCAATCCAAAAGAAACTAAGTGGTTAGATAATATAAAATCTGAAACAGAACGTATGAATAAATTAGTATTAGACTTATTATATCTAGCAAAATATGAAAACTTACATGAGAGTAGAATTTTATCTATAGTCGATTTATCAAAATTAATTGAGAAAAGTGTTTTAACCTTTGAAAGTCTTGTTTATGACAAAGGACTTAAGTTAAAATATAATATTGAACCTAATATAAAACTTAAATGTGTTGGTAATGAGATTAAACAATTATTAGAAATATTACTTGATAACGCTATAAAACATGCTTATGATAAAACTGTTATTACCGTTAATTTAAATAAATCTAAAGATGAAATTAAGTTGATAGTTAAAAATAAAGGTGATAAGATTCCGAAAGAAGACCAAGCAAAAATATTTGAACGTTTTTATAGATTAGATAATTCAAGAAATAGGAATGAAAATAGATATGGACTTGGTTTGGCTATTGCTAAAAATATTGTTTTAAATAATAATGGTAAGATACATGTCGAATGTAAAAGTGGCTTTACTTCATTTATAGTAACTTTTAAAGTAAAAAATTAAGTTTTTTTACTTTTTTTAATCTTCATTTAATCTTTGTGAAATATAATAGTTATGTATTAAAGGTGGATGAAAAGGTACAGTATTAAAAGATGCTTTTACATAAATGATAATATTTAAAGTAGAAGTCTATATTGGCATTATATTTATTATTTTGTTTTAGTGTCATTCGTAATAAATAATTCGTCCATAAGTTTAATTGAATTATATAAATCAAAGTATTATGAATATGATTTCTGATACTAGAGAAGAAAAACTAAGGAGAGTGGTAAAAATGAAAAAAAATAATGTTATAAAAAAATCAACAACTGAAAATGAAGATGATAAAAAAATTAGAAAATCTAAAATAGTAAATCGTGTACTTATCTGTTTAATCGTAATAATGATAATTACTATTTTAACGTTTATTTATCTTTTGATTTTTAATACTGAACTATTTGACTCGTTAAAAGATAATTTAAATACGAATGAAGATATTACACTTAATTATACTGAAACATTTTCTTCAAGTTCTGATGGTATTTATATTACAGATGTTTCTGAAGTAGTAGAAAATGTTATGCCTTCTATAGTTGCAATCACTTCAAAGACATTGATAAGTTCCGGAAATTATGGTCTATGGTTTGATTGGAATAGTCAAAGCCAGTATACAGAAGGTGCTGGAAGCGGAATAATAATTAGTAAATCAGATGATAAACTCTATATTTTGACAAATAATCACGTGGTTGAAGAGTCTTCTGAATTAGTTGTTCAATTTATCAATGAAAAGACTATTGAAGCTAGTATCGTGGGTACATCTGAACGTAAAGATTTAGCTGTTATATCAGTTCCATTAGATGATTTAGATGATGAGACTATTGAAACTATAAAAATTGCAACTATTGGTAGTAGCGATGAGTTAAAAGTAGGAAATGGTATAATTGCTATAGGTAATGCTCTTGGATATGGACAATCTGTTACAACCGGAGTTGTCAGTGCTTTAAATCGTGAGGTAACAATAGATGATTATACTTTTGAAATGATACAAATTGATGCTGCAATTAATGGTGGTAATAGCGGTGGTGCTCTACTGAATGCTAAAGGTGAGGTCGTAGGAATCAATTCAGCTAAATATTCTTCTAGTGGTTTTTATTCTTCTGCAAGTATTGAAGGTATGGGCTTTGCAATTCCAATCAGTGATGTTGAAGATTTAATTGTGGATTTAATGAATGGCGAGGAAGATACAAATGGAGTTACTATAGGTATTGAAGGATATATGACTAATACTGGTATAAATTATAATTTTCCACTAGGATTTTATATATCTGCAATATTACCAGGAAGTAATGCAGAAAAGTCTGATTTAGAAATTGGACAAATTATTACTAAAATTGATGGAAAAAAAGTTGAGAGTTTTAGTGATTTAAGTAATGCTTTATATGAAAAAAATATTGGAGACTCTACTATATTAACGGTTAAATATATAGATGGTAATAAATATTCAGAAAAGGAAATTACAGTAAACTTTGAAAAATAAAAGAACGTTTAGCATTTTTCTAAACGTTTTTCTATTATTCTAATAAAGTTATATATTAATGTTGATAATATGATTAATATTAATACTCCAGCCATTACTAAATCTAGGTTAAATACTTGCGAACCATATAGTATTAAATACCCTATTCCTGCTTTACTAGTGAGAAATTCTCCCATTATGATACCTACTAAACATAATGCGGTATTTATTTTTAATGTACTTACAATTATTCTTAAATTTTGTGGAAATATAAGTTTTAAAAATATATCTTTATCGCTAGCTTTAAATGTTCTCATTAGTTTTATTTTAGTTGCAGATGTACTTTTAAATCCATTGTAAATGGTTTGAATGCTAACAATTATGGTAATCAATATCCCCATAGTTATTATACTTTTTTCATTAGCGCCTATCCATATTATCAAGATTGGTCCTAATGCTACTTTAGGTAAGCTATTGAGCATTGTAAGATATGGATCCATAATTTTGGCTATAATATCATTTTTATACAATATTATTGAAATTATTATTGAAATTATTAATGTTAGCGTAAACGCTATTAATGTTTCAGATAATGTAACCCATATATGATAAAATAGATTTTGATTTTGATATAAATTGATTATTGTCTCAACTATGTTTGATGGCGAACTTGTTATGAATGTGTTTATAATTTTGCATCTAGCTAGTATTTCCCAAACGAGAAAGAATATACTTGCTATTGATATTTGTATTAAAAATATATTTCTCTTGTTTTTTTTATATTTTGATTTATAATTAGACATTTTTATCTAAATCCTTCCATAATATATCGTAATAATATGCAAACTCTTTAGCTTTTCTATTCTCTATTGGTGTGGATTTGTTAGATAATTCAATTTTATATATATTTTTTATTGTTGCAGGACGCTTACTTAATACTATAATTCTATCAGATACACTTATGGATTCAGCCAAGTCATGTGAAACCATCACAACAGTCATTCCTTCTTGTTTGATTATTCTATAAACATCATCACTTACTTGTAATCTTGTTTGATAGTCTAATGCACTAAAAGGTTCATCCATTAACAATATTTTGGGTTTTGTTGCTAGTGTTCTTATGAGAGCTACTCTTTGCCTCATACCACCAGATAAACTTTTAGGATATTTGTCTTTAAAATCTTTTAATCCATACTTATCTAATAGACTTATAGTATATTTTCTCGTCTCATCATTTAATTTTTTTAATATTTTTAACCCTAATAAAGCATTTTCTTCTACTGTTAACCACTCAAATAAAGCGTCTTCTTGTAACATATAACCTATATTAATGTCTTCAGTAAATTCTATAGTGCCTTGGTATTCTTTATCTAACTGATCAAGTATATTTAATATTGTACTTTTACCACATCCTGATGAACCTATTATGGTTAAAAACTCATTTTTATAAATATCAAATGTTACATCTTTTATAGCATTTACTTTTCCATCAATACTTTCATAAGTTTTACTGAGGTTTTTAATTTGTACTAGTGTGTCCATTGTACTCATTGTTTACAATAGTATTGTATTCTATTTCTTCCTCTAGTGCATTATTATATTTCATTAATTCTAAAAGATTATTATATGCCTCTTCACTTATATATGTGTTATTCCACCATGAGTCTGCTTCTCTATATCTTTTTACTATCTCGGTTAAGTCTTCTAAACTTGTATCGCTGAAACTATTTAATATGCTTTTTGCAACTTCTTCATCACTGTGATCCATAACGTAATTAATTCCTTTGTCTATTGCTTTTGTGAATTTTTTTATTATTTCACTATTTTCTTCTAAGTAACTTTTCTTTGTATGAAATACTGTATATGGCACTTCTCCACTCATTAGACCAACTGATGCTAATACGCATCCATACCCCTCTTTTTCTAGCGATAATGCCGTTGGTTCAAATAAGTTTACAAAATCTGCTTGTTTACCTATATAGGCACCACTTAATGATGCAAACTCAACCGAAGTATCTAATATAACATCTTTGTCGGTTAGTCCATTTTTATATAAACCGTAGTTAAATACCATTGCTGGCATTCCGCCTGATCTACCAACTAAAACACTTTTCCCTTTTAAATCTTCAATTTTAAAATTATTTTTTAAGCTACAATCGCCAAATAAAAATTGTCCGTCTCTTTTCGTTAGTGCACCAAAAGAAATTAAATAGTCATTTGCTTGATTGTTATAAACGTATAATGTTGCTTCAAGTCCACTTAACCCTATTTGAGCATCACCTGACAATACAGCACTTCCTACTTTGTCTGCTCCTGGAGTTAGCACTACTTCTATATCTAAACCTTCTTCTTCAAAATATCCTTCGTTAATTGCAACATACCATGGCGCATAAAATACTGAATGGGTAACTTCTGCTACTGTAATAGTAGTTAGTTCTTTTTCTTCTTCACAGCCAGATAATAACATGCTTGAAAGTATTACGCCTAAAATTATTAATATTTTTTTCAATATTATCCCTCTCTTTCAATGTATTATATGTTTATATCCTAAATTGGTTATTTGAAAATGTTATCTACATGTATTATAATATTAGTAGACTATGAAAGAAAAAATAATTATTTTAAAAATCTTAAGACCTTTAATTAGGTTTGTTTCTAAATATGTTTTGTGTGCTGAGATTTATGGAACTGAAAATATTCCTAAAAGTGGGGGCGTTATTTTAGCAGGAACACATACTCATATTTTTGATTGCTTATTGTTAATTTCAATACCAAATAGAATACCACACTTTTTAGTTAAAAAGGAATTATATAAATCAAAAATTGGCGCTTGGTTTTTTGGCAATTCCGGTACTATACCAGTAGACAGAAGCAAAAAAAATCCTGATGCTATGAAAAATGCAAAAGATTGTCTATATAATAATAAAGTAATTGCTATATTTCCAGAAGGAACTATTAATAAGTCAAAGAATAATTTGTTACCATTTAAATATGGCGCGACGAAGTTATCCATTGATACTAAATCCGTAATTGTTCCATTTGTCATAAGTGGGAAATATAAGTTTTTTAGAAAAAGTGTGTCAATAACTTTTTTAAAACCTTTAAATGTTGATGATGATATTGTTAAATATAATAATAATTTAATCACTGTTATTGAAAATGAGATTGTGAGGAGAAAAAATGAAAAAAAATGATAATATGCTAGGATTTAGGTTTCTTAAATCCATATTAAAACCTATTTTTATTGCTTACTACAACCCTAAAATTATTGGTAAGGAAAACATTCCGAGTGAAGGACCAATAGTTATATGCGCTAATCATATACATTTGATGGATCAATGTTTACCATTAATAAGTACTAGACGAGTAGTAAAATATATGGCTAAAAAAGAATACTTTGATGATAAAAAAGTAAGTTGGTTTTTTAAGATGGCTGGATGTATTCCAGTTAATAGACAAATTAAGGATGATAATGCTACCAATGCAGCACTAGAACATTTGAAAAATGGTGGGGCTATTGGAATATTTCCAGAAGGTACTAGAAATAAAACCAATAAAATTATTCAACCTTTTAAGTTTGGAGCCGTTAGTATGGCACAAAAAACTAACGCACTTATCGTACCTTGTGGTATTTATGGAAAATATCAATTTAGGAGTGCTGATTTAGCAATGGTTATTGGCAAACCTTTTATAGTTAAAGACAACGATGACTTAGATGTTGTAAATAAAAAACTACAAGAAGAAATCATAACATTAATAGGTAAAGCAAAAAAACTAAGAGAAAAAAAGTAATTTGTTTTATATAACAAGTTACTTTTTAATTGTGAATATTATACTTCTTTTTTTCTTGCATCATGAATTCTGTTACTTTTGTTTCAATTTCTAATAATCCTCTAGGATCTATATTTGATAAATGTATCACTTCTTTAACCGTATCTATTATTAAATTACCCCAAATAAGTCCATTTCTAATTTGTAAATCATTATACAAATCTGGAGTAATTGAATAATAAAAGTATCCAAACACTACTCTCTTCTGACCAATAATTAATCTTTTATTGGTAACTGCTACTACACAAGTAGTAATAATATCTAAAACACTTGCATTTTTTTGACCACAAAAAGCATATAAAACTATTTCTCCTGGATTTAAATGCATTTGTACAACTTGTGAGTTCTTCTTTAATCTCCAAGCAATCGTCCTTGGATATTTATTTTTAAATTCTTTTACTTTGTTATAAACTTCATTTTTTTCCATCATATCACCTAACTATTTGGTATTATTTCTCCTATCACACTTATTTCTGTTACAAAGTATGTTCCTTGTGCCGTATTAGGGGCATCTTCTTTTACCCATGCATATAAATTAAATATTTTCCTTTCTCCAGCTGGGATTAATACATTTTCTGTAATTTTGTATTCAGTTAATTCAGAATATAATCTCGTTGTTGGAGTTAATCCATCTTCTCCAAAAGCTACCATTATATTAGTATATTCTGTTTCTGTATAATCACTATAATCTGGAAATTCAGTACTCAATATAAATTCAGTATCAGGTTCTAGTTTAATAGTTATATATAGATCATAATCTCCTGTATTGCTTAAAATAAACTTATATGGTGTTGTAGCAAGTCCTTCTTCATTGGTCATAGGATATACTTCAACGGGAACAGATTCTCCTGCTTCGTTTTGCTCTGTACCTATTATGTTTCCTAAGTTTTCTATTGTAGTTTCACATGTTGCATCTGCGCAGAAAGACATATCAATATTTCCAAAACTTATTACATTTGTTTGGCCTTCTTCAACATCCATAAAAACTGCAAGTGAAAAAGAAATTATTCCTAGTATAACTAAAACAATTGATAATGTTGCAATAAGAATTTCTCTTTTTATTAACGCACGCAAATTCACTTTACACCACCAGTCTCCATTATCTATATATAATTTTATATTAAATTATAGACATTTTCAACTATTTATTATATTTATTTTATC
>CALVOQ010000035.1 GCA_944350335.1 uncultured Bacilli bacterium | reverse complement strand
CATCTCGTTCGACTTGCATGTCTTAGGCATGCCGCCAGCGTTAATCCTGAGCCAGGATCAAACTCTCAATAAAAAAACTAATTTATTTTAAATTGATTTTGTTCTCACCTAACTATGAAACTCATTCATTTTACTTAGTTTTCAAAGATCATTCGTTGTTGTTCTTCTCGCTGTGCTCATATAATATAACAAATTACATTTTTAAAGTCAACAACTTTTTTAATTTTTTTTAAAAAAATTGTCGTTTTTTTGATTTTTGAGTAATTTATTAATAAAAATGGGCTTTTTTGAAGCTTTTTTTGTTTGTTTCTGTACTATTATATGTATGTCATTTAATAAAATTACTTATTTTTTTATTATTTTTTTGTATATGTTAAAATAATAATTTATTGTTTCTATATTAAATGGACCACTACTATTTCTTTTCATCTCTATTAGTGATGTTAATTCTCTTTTTATTATATAATTTATCTCTTTAGGATAATTCATTATTTTTTTATGATAATTATACTCATTCCTATCCAATATTTTAAATGCACCATCTGGAAACACTCTTAAATCTAAATCATAATCTATATATTTTATAACTTTTCCATCTATTATAAATGGACTCGCAATATTACAATAATAGAATATCCCATTTTTCTTTAATTGTGCAATTATATTGAACCACCTTTTATGATAAAAAAACATTATTGCCGGTTCTTTTGTATGCCAAGTTCGTCCATCTTTTTTTGTAACTAATACATTGTTATTTCCTAATACCACAAAATCTTTATTTATTTCTAAAACTGTCGCATTATCCCATGTTTTATATATCATGCCATTATGTTTATAACAATGTATTATGACATCTTCTTTTTCTTTTATATTCATAATAGCCTCTTTCAATTAATATTATACATTAAATATTTTTTAATTGATAGTTTTTATTCATTGGCTTTACAAATTAAAAAACGGTCATTTAACCGTTTCTATCGCTTTTTGTAATTGCGTATCCACTTCATATGTATAAACTTCATACGTTTCTAATTCTATTTCAATATCTGGAACCAATCCAATGTTATTTATTTTTAATCCGTTAGGTGTTAACCAATAAGCTGTGGTATATTTTAGTATTTCTCCAGTGTCTAATTTTTCTTGTTCTTGCACGGTTCCTTTGCCATAGCTTATTTTCCCAATTAATTTAGCACCATAACTATCTCTTAGTGCTGCGGCTAATATTTCTGATGCTGAAGCACTGTTAGAGTTTATTAAAACTGCAACTTCATAATGTCTTTTTTCTTCTGTTTCATCTTTATGTATTCTATCTATTTTTCCTTGTTTCTCAAGCTGATAAATTATTTTTCCTTTTTCTATAAATAGTTCAGTTATTTTAGTTGCCGCCTCTAAATATCCACCAGTATTATCTCTAACATCTATTATTAAACTATTTATATTTTCCTTTTCTAATTTTTCTAATGCTTCTTTGAATTGTGAATATGTTGTATTAGAAAACGTCTCAATTTGTATATATCCTACTCCATTAAAATTTTCAGCATTTACTGAAGGTATAATTACATTGTTCACTGTTATAGTTGTCGTTTTTTCTTTATCGTTTCTTAAATATTTTATTTTTACATCTTTTCCTAAAGATTCCTTTATTGAGCTAGATACTTCTTCTGCGCTTTTGCTAATCGTACTTTCACCATCAATTTCAGTTATTAAATCTCCTGGCATTAATCCTGCTTTGTCAGCTGGAGATTCCTCAAACACATCCATTATAAGTATATAACCTGTGTTATACTCTTTAGTAATTTCAACACCAATTCCTTGATATTCTCCATTTAATTGTTCTTCTAATGTACTTGAGGCGTTTTTATCTAAATATCCAGTATATGGATCACCTAAGTTTTCATACATTGCTTTTATTGCTTCATCAATTAGTTCTTCCCCATCCACTTTTTCAACATAACTTTCAAGTATATTGTTATAAGCTTCTACAAACTTATCTAATCCTTCTTTTTCCTTTTCACTATAATTAGAATTTATTTTGTTATAATTTTTATATACAATAACACTTGAACTAACGCCAACCACCAACGCTGTCATTATAACTATTACTATGACTTCTAATAGAGAAAAACTTGCCAATCTTTTTGTTTTGTTTTTTTGTTTTGCTACTTTTGTCTTTTTTTCCATATACTTTCTCCTCACTATTCTTCAGATATAATATATCATATTTAAAACGTTATTAAAAGATGTTATGTTAATATTTCACAATTTTATTTTTTGTCTCGCAAGAAAATAAAAAAGCATATTTCTATGCTTTATACTAATTCTAATCTGACAATTAGTGCGTCATCTCCACGTCTTTCTTTAATTTTTATTATTCTTGTGTATCCACCATTTCTATCTTTATAGCGAACGCTTAATATGTCAAATAATTTTTTTGTAGTTTCTGTATCATTTTCTAAAAATGCTAAAGCTTTTTTTCTAGATACTAAGTCTCCTTTTTTTGCATATGTAATCATTTTTTCTACAAATTTTTTAACTTCTTTAGCTCTTTCTTCAGTAGTTTCAACTTTTTCGTGTAGAATACAATCTTTTGTTAAACCAGAAAGTATACTTCTTCTAATTCTTGTTTCTCTATTTAATTTTCTATATAGTGCCATAATACCTCCTATTCTTCATCATGGAATTTTAGTCCCATATCTTTTATCTTATCAATAACTTCTTTTAATGATTTTTTTCCAAGATTTCTTATTTTCATCATCTCAGTTTCTGACATTGAAGTTAAATCAGATAAGTTATGTATTGCAGCTCTTTTTAAACAGTTATAGGCCCTTACTGATAAGTCTAATTCTTCTATTGGTGTCTCCAATGTTTTTGTAATTGGATCTTCTTCTTTATCTGCTAGTAGACCTGTCATATCTGCAATTTTATTTAATTTAGTAATAACTTCAAAATGTTCTATCAATATTCTACTTGCTAATGCTATTGCTTCTTCCGGTTTTATTGAACCATTTGTCCATACGTTTAGTATTAATTTATCATAGTTTTCGCTTTGGCCAACTCTTGCGGGTTCCACTTCATAACTTACTCGCTCAATAGGGCTATATAATGAGTCTATTGCAATAACTCCAATTTCATCTTTCTTTAGTAATTTCGCATTTGTTTTTGCATCTACATATCCTCTTCCATTAGATACAGTAAGTTCCATATCCAAACTTCCACCTTTTGATATTGTTGCAATTACTAAATCTTCATTAACTATTTCAATGTCTGCATCTTTTTCTATGTCTTTTGCGGTAACAATCCCTTCTTTATCTTTCTTTAAATGCAATATTTTGTCACCTTCTGAATAGTTTTTCACTACAAGGTTTTTTAAGTTTAGAATTATTTCTGTAACATCTTCAACTATTCCATCAATTTTTTGGAATTCGTGCATCACTCCTTCAATTTTTATGCTAGTAACCGCACTACCAGGTAAGTTTGACAACATAACTCTTCTAAGTGCATTTCCTATTGTAGTCCCAAAACCTTTTTCTAGTGGTTCTAATTCAAATTTTCCATAAAAACTGTTTTCAATGTACTCTACAACTTTATATTCTGGTTTTTCAAATCTTAACATTTTTCTTTCCCCTTCCTAATTACATACGTCTTCTCTTAGGTGGTCTGCAACCATTATGTGGTATAGGTGTAACATCGGTTATTCCTGTAATTTCAAGTCCAGCTGTTTGCAGTGATCTAATCGCAGTTTCTCTACCTGCACCAATTCCTTTTACAAATACTTCAACTTTTTTCATACCATTATCTACAGCAACTTTACCAGCAGCTTCTGCACTTTGTCCAGCAGCGAATGGTGTTTTTTTCTTACTACCTTTATATCCTAGGTTTCCAGCAGATGACCAACTCACCACATTTCCGTTTTCATCTGTTATTGTAACTATAGTGTTATTAAATGTCGCATGTATATGTGCCTGTCCGATAGTTACGTCTTTCTTGACTTTTCTTTTTCTTCTATTGTATGCCACGATTATTCCTCCTATTTCTTCTTATTAGCTATTGTTTTAGCCTTACCTTTACGAGTTCTTGCATTTCTACTTGTTCTTTGTCCTCTAACAGGTAATCCTTTTTTATGTCTTGTACCTTGATATGAGTTTATTTCCATTTTTGTTTTGATGTTCATTTCAACTTCTCTTTTTAAGTCTCCTGTTAGTACGTACTTATCTGCTTCTGCTCTTAGTTTGTTAACATCTTCTACAGTAAGATCCTTTGCTCTTATGTCTTCACTAACACCAGCATCTTTACATATTTTTTTAGCTCTACTTGGACCAATACCATAAATATAAGTAAGTGCAACTACGATTCTTTTATCATTTGGTAAATCTATATTTTTAATACGTGCCATAAATCCTCCTAACCTTGTCTTTGTTTGTGTTTTGGATTTTCACATATAACCCTAACAACACCTTTTCTTTTAATTATTTTGCATTTGTCGCATATTTTTTTTACTGATGGTCTTACTTTCATTTTTACCCTCCATTATTTCCTATAAACTATTCGCCCACGTGTTAAATCACATGTTGGAATCTCGAGTAATACTGTATCACCTGGAAAAATACGGATAAGGTTTTGTCGCATTTTTCCAGAAACGCGGGCTTCTACAATATGACCGTTCTCGAGTTTCACTTTGAAGTCTCCACCTGGTATGACTTCTAAAACTTTCCCTTCAAGTTCAATATAACCGTCTTTTGCCATTCTATCACTCTCCTGTTAGTATTTTATAACCCTCTTTAGTTACTACTATGGTATGTTCAAAGTGTGCTGCTACACTTCCATCTTGTGTAGTAATTGTCCATCCATCTTCAAGCATCCATATATTTCTTTTTTTTAAGCTAAACATTGGTTCTATTGCAAGTGTCATTCCTTCTTTTAGTGTTAGTTCTGATTCGTTATTTTCGTAGTTGAATATATATGGATCTTCGTGTACGTTTGTTCCAATTCCATGCCCCGTTAGTTCTCTTATGACTCCATATCCGTTTTCTTTTGCTACACTTTCTATTGCTTTAGATACCTCATTTAGTTTTATTCCCTCTTTAATTACACTTAATCCTTTATAAAGTGCTTTTTCTGTATTATTTACAAATTGTCTTATTTCTTCATTAGTTTGGCCTACAATGTATGTTCTTGCTGAATCTGCATGGTATCCTTTATAACATGCTCCTACATCTATTTTAACAATATCTCCTTTTTTGATTTTTCGTTTTCCTGGTATTCCATGTACAACTTCATCGTTAATAGATATACATATACTTTTAGGATAACCTTCATAATTTAAAAATGATGGTGTACAGTTATTTTCTCTTATATATTCATCGGCTAGTTGATTAAGTCTATTAGTTGATATTCCTGGTTTTACCACAGTTTTCATAAGTTCTAATACTCCGTATACTACTGACCCAGCAATGTTTATTTTTTCTATTTCTTCTTTTGTTTTTATACTAACCATTGTTCTATCTCTTTCATTGTAGAATCTGCATCTTTAGTTGAATCTATTTCTATTAGATTTCCTTTATTTTTAAAGTAGTCTATTAGGGGTTGCGTTTCTCTCATATACGTATCATATCTTACGTTATATGCTTCTTCTGTATCATCTTTTCTACTTTCTAACTCTACATTACATTCATCACAAACCCATTCAACTTTTGGCATATTATAACCTGTTAATTTGTTATATCCTTTTTTACATTTTGGACAAGTTAATCTTCCAAGCACTCTTTTTAAACCTGTCTCCTTATCAATTTTTAGATATATAACTTTACCTAAATCTAAGTTTAATTTTTCTAATATTTCTTCATATGCTTTGGCTTGTTCAATTGTCCTAGGATATCCGTCCATTATAAATGGTTTATTTTTATTTATTGTCTCTAGTTTTTTTTCTAATATTTCTTTTATTAATTCGTCGCTTATTAGTTCTCCTTTTGACATTTTATCTGAAAGCGTTTTTCCTAATTCGCTACCACTTTTTACTTCTTCTCTAAGTAAATCTCCTGTTGATATATGCGTATAACCATATTTGTTTTTGATTAAATCTGAGAATGTGCCTTTGCCAGCAGCTGGCGGTGCTATAAATAATATGTTCATAACTTTACCTCTTATATGCTCTGCTGGCAACAGAACTTTCCATTTGTTTATATGTTTCTAATAATACTCCAACTACGATTAGTATGCTAGTTCCACCTAGTGTTACTATGCTTGGCATATCTGATATCCAGCTAAACACGATTGGTAGTGCTGCTATTATTGCCAAGAATATTCCACCCATGAATGTTATTCTTGATAATACTTTGCTTACGTATTGGCTTGTTTCTTTTCCTGGCCTTATTCCTGGAATATATCCACCATTTTTATTTAGGTTTTTTGATAAATCTTCAGGATTAACCGCTGCAACATATGTATAAAAATATACAAATGCAAAGATTAACAATATATATATTACAAAGCCTATTGGCGTAGTTGTTGTTAAATATTTAGTAACAAATAATTGAAAACTCTCATTTTCTATAAAATATGTTAACGTTGTTGGGATTGCCAGTATTGCTGATGCAAATATTACTGGTATTACTCCAGCTGAGTTTAATCTTAATGGTAAATATGTTTGTCTTCCACCATATGCCGAAACTGTTCTATTTGAATATTGTATTGGTATTCTTCTTTGTGCTTCTTGAACATATATTACACCTACTATTATCGCTACGTATAATACAATGTATATAGCATATGAGATTATTCCAACATATATATTTGTACTACTACCTATTAATGATTTATATGCTTCAATTAACATTGCTGGTAATGTTGTTACTATTCCGGCCATTATTATTAGTGATATTCCATTTCCAATTCCTTTGTTTGTTATTTGGTCACCTAGCCATAACAAAAATGCTGTTCCAGCAGTTAAGATTATTGCAATTTTCACATATTCTATTGGTTCAAGACCAGCAGAACCCATGAACATTGCAGTATATATGTAACTTTCTATAAAGGCAAATGCTATTCCAATGTATCTAGTTATTTTGTTTATTTTTCTTCTTCCTTCTTCTCCCATTTCTTTTAGTTCTTTGAAATAAGGAATTCCCATTATGTCCATTTGGAATAGTTGAATTATTATAGATGCCGTGATATATGGAGTTATACCTAACGCAAAGATTGAAAATTGTTTTAATCCTCCACCACTCATAGCGTTTAATAATTCTAAGAAACCTAAATCACCTGTTATTTCTTTCATACCAGGAACTGTTATAGTGTTACCTAAACAAAATATTGTTAATGCTCCTAATGTATAAAATATTCTGTTTCTTAAATCTTTATTGGTTTTTTTAAATATTTGTCTAAATGTTTTAAACACTTAGATCACCTCAGCTTTCCCACCTAACTCTTCTATTTTATTTATTGCTGTATTTGTAAATATGTTTGCTTTAACTGTTAATTTTTTAGTTAGTTCTCCGCTTCCCAATATTTTTAAACCTTTTAATTCTTTTCCAATTAATCCGTTTTCTTTTAATAATTCTTTTGTCACTACAGTTCCATCTTCGAATCTATTTAAATCTTTTACATTTACTACATTATATCTAATTGTAAATGCTTTATTGTTAAATCCCCTTCTTGGAACTCTTTTATATAATGGATTTTGTCCACCTTCAAAGTAAACTGGAATGCTAGCACCTGAACGAGCTTTTTGGCCTTTTTCTCCACGTGTAGATGTTTTACCCATTCCACTTCCAGGACCTCTACCAACTATTTTTCTTTTATGTGTTGCCCCAACTTGAGTTTTTAGTTCGTTTAACTTCATAACTATATCTCCTCTACTTTTTTCCCACGAAGATTTGCAATGTGTGCTCTACTTTTTTGTTGTTTTAATGCATCCATTGTCGCTCTTGCAGTATTAATTTGTGTATTACTTCCAAGGGATTTAGAAACGATGTCTTTTACACCCGCTAGTTCTAATACATTACGTACTGGACCTCCAGCAACGATTCCACGTCCTTCTTTTGCTGGACGTATAAGTACTTTTGCAGCCCCACATACACCAGTAACTTCGTGTGAAAGTGTACGATTGTCAACTAAATCTATTTTTATCACTTTTTTCTCTGCTGATTTTATCGCTTTGCTTATTGCTGCTTGTACTTCATTTGCTTTTCCTGTGCCAAGTCCAACTCTTCCTTTTCTGTCTCCTACAGCAACAGTTGCTGAGAATCTCATTGAACGTCCACCTTTTGTCGTTTTTGAAACACGACTAATTGAAATTACTTTTTCTTCATATGGACTTTTTTTCTCATAGTTTTTATTAAATTCTCTTCTTGGTTTTCTTTCTTTTTCGTTTTTTTCCATGCTTACCTCCCTTAGAATTTCAATCCTGCTTCTCTAGCAGATTCTGCTAGGGCTTTGATACGTCCATGATATAAGTATCCACTTCTATCAAAAACTACTTCAGTTATTTTTGCATCTAACGCTTTTTTCGCAATACTTTCTCCTACTTTTTTAGCAGTTTCAATATTGTTTTTATCTAACTTTAATTCTAGTGAAGAAGTGCTTACTAAAGTGTTACCAGTTACATCATCAATTATTTGTGCATACAAATTTGCATTACTTCTAAATACATTTAATCTTGGTAATTCTTTAGTACCGCTCAAGTTTTTTCTAATACGATTATGCCTTTTAATACGCATATTATTTCTTGATTCTTTTTTTATCATAATTTACCTCCTAAGCAGCTTTCTTTCCTTCCTTACGTCTGATATATTCATCTTT
>CALVOQ010000034.1 GCA_944350335.1 uncultured Bacilli bacterium | reverse complement strand
AGTTTACAAGATATTTTTTTAGTTTACACTTTTTTGACATATTTAGTCAATTGTGTTATACTTTTGTTGTAAAAAAAAGGGGGTTTTTTTATGTTATTAGGAACTTATTCTAGTAAATTAGATTCTAAAAATAGGTTGTTCGTACCAAGTGTTATTTCAAGAGAGTTTCAATCTGAGATTTTATATTTAACTAGTTTAAAAGAATTTATATTAGTTAGTACTCAGGAAACTTTTGAAAGGTTAGTTGAATGCTATTTAAGCCAAAGAGCCGAGCAACTTCGTGAAAATTATGGAAGAGGTATTTATTCATCTACTTTTTCGTGTAAAATAGATTCTCAAAAAAGAATTTTGTTACCTGCTAATTTAGTAAATGAACATAATATTTCATCACAAGTTATATGGGTAGGAATGAAAGATTATGCTGAAATCTGGAATGGTGATGATTATCATAAATGGCTAACAGTTGAATTTCCAGATGGCTTATCTTATAATGATTTTAAATTAAAAGATGATTTTTCTAAATCTTTTAGACCATCACGTTGATGATATTTTTAAAATATATCTTAGTATTATTTATTAAGATATATTTTTTATTTGTATCAATATTTTTGATGTATCCATATTCGTATTTTAAAAATCCTTGTTTCATGTATTTAACTTGAATTTTCAAATTATTTGCTAACGCATCTTTTATAGTGTAGTTTATATTTTCAATTAAATCTGGCAATAAATAGTGCTTTGGTTCTTTTTGTTTTTTTGATTCTATTTCATCTATTATTTTATTCATTTCTGGGATTGTATTAAATGGTTTCCATTTAATCATTTTTCTCATAATATCACCTTATTCTTTATTATGCCCAGCTAAGGTGTTATTTCTCTTTTTTATTGTTGAGTAATCTAATAAACTAGAAGCTTTTAATACTGCATTTTCGCCATATTTCTTTGCTATTTCATCTAGTTCTTGTAATAGTTTTTCATTGTTTTCTTCTTCAGCAATTTCTTCAAATAAATTCAATTGTTTATATAACTTATCAGTTATTTTTCCAACAGCAATGGATATTTTTCGTATTGGTAAATCTTCTACATAATTTTCATAAATACTAATACAGTATTTATATAATGTTTCCTCATTATCAGTTTCTGTATCTAGTCTTTTTGAATGATGAAAACCTCCACCAATTATTCTGGAGTAAGAAATACCAAATGAGATAAGTTTACAAGTTTTTTTGTTCTGTCTTAAACGTTTAGCAATTTTAGAGCACATTTCTTTTATAATTAATCTAGTTGTTTCAACGTTGTAGTCTTTATATAGTATTTGACTCATACCATAACTTTTGTTTTTTATTTCCTCTTTTTTACTGATTTTGCTATAATCAATCCCATTCGCGTGCAGATATAAATCTTCTCCTAAAATGCCAAATCGCTTTTTGTAAAAGTTAATATCATATTTGTTTATGTCTCCTAGTTTATATATTCCAAGAGAATTTAATTTTTTCATTGTTTTAGAACCGATTGACCATACTTTATCTAGTGGTGTTATATTCCATAACTTTGTCTTTATATCATCTTTTGTCCATTTTGCAATTCCGTTTTCATTGTGTTTTGATTCAGTATCCATTGCAACTTTAGCCATAAAAAGGTTAGGGCCAATCCCAGCACTGCTTCTAATTTTTGTTTTTTTAAATATTTCTTCTTTAATTTTTAATGCTAGGTCATAATCTGTCATCTTATATAATTTTAAATAATCTGTTACATCTAAAAATACTTCGTCTATTGAATAAATGTGCATGTCATCTTTACTGACATAATTTAGATATATTTCAATTATTTCTTTACTTTTATTAAAATATAGTTTCATTCTAGGTTTTGCATATATTATTTTAATATTTTTTGGTAATTCAAATATTCTTCCCCTGGATTTAACTCCTAATTTCTTTAAATAGGGAGTTACTGCTAAAGTAATCGCACCGTCTCCTCTAGTAATATCAGTAACTACAAGTGGAGTAGTATCTGGATCTAAACCTCTTTCAACACATTCAACTGATGCAAAAAAACTTTTTAGATCAATACATATAATATTTCTTTCTTCCATATATAACACCAACTTTTGTTTGCTATATATAGTATATCTAAAAGTAATATCTTAGTCAATTTCCAAATTATGTTAATTCATAAGAATTTATATTTACTTTGTAAGTGTTTGTTGTTGTTTTTATAGTTAGAATATTATCCTTTAATTCACTACTTATTATTTCATTTGAATCTACTATATCTATTATAACTATATCATCTTCTTTATAATCTATTAATTTTAGTATATTGTTCTCAGTAACTACTAAAAAATTGTTATATGTTTTAATATAGTCATAATTTTTATCTTGGTAGTCTTTGATGTTTAAGGTTTTATTATTAATAAAATCAAATGTAATTAGTTTGTCATCATCTTTTATTATAGTTATTCCATCTTTAAAATAAAAAACTGTATCTATGTTATGTAATGTACAATTTGTACATTCATAACAACTTAGTAATGTGTTTTGAGTTCCATGTTTATAAAAGTTTATACCGTTTTCATCATAGCTATACATATATTTATATTCTTTTATGATAGTGTTTTCCTCTTTATAAATTTTTTTTATAAAGTGAATTGGTACAATTACTAGGGAAAATATACTAAATATTATCAATATTATTTTTTTCATAAGTTGATTATATAATGCTAGATTTATTTATTCAATTATTTAGACAAATGATGACTTTTTTTTCTATTTGTGTTTATTATTAATCCTATAAATATGATGTATGTAATTATACTGCTACCACCATAACTTATATATGGCAGTGGTATTCCCATTATCGGTAGTAGGCCAATAGTCATACTTATATTTTGTATTTGTGAAAAAATGAGTGTTATTATAATACCTGATAGTATATATTTTTCTACGGTTTTAGATATATTGGTTATTTTGTTTAATATTATTAAATTAAACACTATGATAATTGTAAGCAGTGTTATTACACCGATAAATCCATTATTATTTGCATAAATTGAAAATATAAAATCAGAATACGCTTCAGGTATGTATATTGGCGTATTTCTTAAACCTAAACCTGTAAACCCTCCAGTTCCAATAGCAATTAGACTGTTCTCTAACTGCATTCCTTCGCTTATTTGCCAATTAATTATTCTGTCAATTCTATAAAATATTGAACTACCAAATATGTCTAGTATTACATCTGGGTAAAAAATGTATGTAATAATGAATGTAGATATTAATATTGTTAAAAGTGTCAACATTATAATAAACCATCTGTTTCTCAGTGGACTTATAAATAGTAGCATTAAATATATCAAAGCATACATTATAACGCTACCTGTATCTGGTTCAATAAATACAAGTAGTGATGGTATTAATGTGATTATAAATGTTAACATTATTAGTTTTAGTTCTTCTTTAGCAGTTATTTTGTTTTTAAAATGATATTTTTCAATAACACTTGATAAAAATAAGATTAAAGCTATTTTCATAAACTCTGATGGTTGAAATGTTATTCCTAATATTTTAAGCCAACACCTTGAACCATTTATTTCTTCACCAATAAATAGTGTAAGTATTAGTAGTATATTACATAAAACATATAGATAAAATGAATATTTAAGTAGTTTTTCATTGCCAATAGTCATAACTAATATAGATAAGATTACCCCAATAATAACTGATGCGAGTTGTTTAATGTGCAAATTGTCATATGAACTTCCAATTAGTTCTGATGCACTATAAATAGAAAGTATTCCCATACTTATCATAAAAAATAAACATGTTAATAGTAGAATGTTGTAGTTTTTAGTTTTCATAGTATTAGTATTTACAATTATTTGTCCGTTTAGAACTAATTTTTGTGTTTTTCATAAAATAATATAGGTGATATTTATGGGTAAACTTCCTAAAGTTTATGTTAATAAAAAAAGTAATAAAATTGTTAATAATGAAGAAGTATTTTATTCTAAAGATGATAATACACATAATAATACTTTGAATTATAGTAGTAGTATAGTTAATAGTTTGATAATTCGTAAAAAAATAAATGATATATTTAATTCACCAAACTTTGTCTATAAAGTAAACGTAATGGTAACTACTAAAGATGAAGGTGAAAAAGAATTGGTTCTTATTGCTAAAACAGCTGATCATGTGCTAACCATTGATAATAAAGTTATTTTAATAGATGATATTCTTAAAATATATGAAAAATAAGTTTTTATTTGTGATATAATACTTCACAGGTGAAGTTGTATGAATCTGCCAAATATGATTGAAGCAAAAAAGAGAGATAAAAAAGAGTTTAATGTTTATAATTATAAAAATGAAAAATGCGTTTTAAAAAATAAAAAATATTTTATTAGAACTTATGGGTGTCAAATGAATGAGCATGATACTGAAAAGATTAAGGGAATATTAGAACTTAATGGTTTTAGTGAAGCGCTTGATGTTAAATTAGCAGATGTTGTAATTTTAAATACATGTGCAATTAGGGAAAATGCTCATAATAAAGTTTTTGGATTTTTGGGTAAATTAAAGCATTTAAAAGAATCTAAAAAAGATTTATTAATTGGCATTTGTGGATGTATGCCTCAGGAAGAAAATGTTACTAATGGAATTAAGAATAAATATAAGTATGTTGATTTTGTATTTGGTACTCATAATATAGATAATATAATTGGTATTATAAATGATTGTGTTCTTAATAGTCGTCAGAATATTGAAGTTTATAGTAAATATGGAGATGTTTGCGAGGGTTTTCCTTTTAAAAGAGATAATGGTATAACTGCTTATGTTGATATTATTCTTGGATGTGATAAGTTTTGCACTTACTGTATCGTTCCCTATACAAGAGGAGCTCAAAGAAGTAGAAGTAAAGAAAGTATTATTAGAGAGGTTCAAATGTTAAAAGAGCAAGGTTATAAAGAAGTAACTTTGCTAGGACAAAATGTAAATGCTTATGGTAAAGATATATATGATAATTATACTCTTGCTAATCTTTTAGAAGATGTTAGTGGCACTGGAATTGAAAGAATTCGTTTTGTTACTAGTCATCCTTGGGATTTTACTGATGATATGATAGAAGTGATTGCTCTTATGCCTAATGTTATGCCTTATGTACATCTTCCAGTTCAGTCGGGTAGTAATAAAATATTAAAGTTAATGGGTAGACGTTATACAAAAGAAAGTTATATTGAACTTTATAACAAAATAAGATCTAGAATAAAAAATGTTAGTGTTACTACTGATATTATAGTTGGATTTCCAGGTGAAACAGAAGAAGATTTTAATGAAACTATATCACTCGTTAATCAATGTAAGTTTGATGGCGCTTTTACTTTTGCATATTCTCCTCGTGAAAATACGCCTGCTAGTATTATGAAAAATCAAGTGGAGGAAACAGTTAAATTTGAAAGACTTAATAAATTAAATAAGATTGTTAATAAATATAGTAATGAAAATAATTCAAAGTATTTAGACAAAGTTGTGAAAGTTTTAGCATTAGGTAAGAGTGAAAAAGGCGATGATAAACTTATGGGGTATACAGAAAACATGAAACTTGTTAATTTTATTGGAGATAAAAGTTTAATAGGTAAAATTGTTGATGTAAAAATAACTGATACTAAAAGTTTTAGCATGGATGGTATGTTATTAAATTAATTAAAAACTTATGATAGTACTTATTTGTTCAATTTTAACTAGGCACATAAATTAGTTTTTTTGCATAAATTAAACTAGGTGATATATGTGAATAAGTTTAAGGAAATTGTAACTAAAGCTATAGTAGGAAAAGGAAAGAAAACTTTTAGAAATAATTATGAAATTGCACTTGAAGATGAAGTGGATACCGTGCTTGGCTGTTGGATTATTAATCATACAATGAGTGGAAAAAATAACAGCGGTAAAGTTAAAATAAATGGAAGCTATGATGTGAATATATGGTATAGTTATGACGGTAATACTAAAACTGATGTAGCTAGTAAAAAAATAAATTATGAACATAATGTTGATATTAATTTAAAAGATGATGGTAACTTGAACGATAGTTCTGAAATAATTATAAGAAGTCTTAAAAGTCCAACTTGTGTAGAAGTAAGTAATGAAGATAATGTTATAAAATATGTAGTTGAAAAAGAACTTGGTATTGAAATAATTGGAGATACTAAAGTTAAAATTGCTATTTATAATGACGAAGAAGACTATGAAGTTTTAGATGACGGATTATCTGAAGAAGAATTAAATGAAGTTATTGATCAAATAGATGAAGTGAATGAAGAGTATTTAGGATAAAACCTACTATTCTTTTTATTTGCAAATGATCTGTAATATTGCTATAATGTTTTTGAAAAAGGAGCGATTTTTTATGGCAAAGAGAGATATTTTTATAGGAGGGGCTTGGCCTTATGCAAATTATTATTTACATATTGGTCATTTAGCTGCACTGTTACCAGGAGATATTATTGCAAAATATTATAGACAAAATGGAGATAATGTCATGTACGTTTCTGGTTCTGATTGTCATGGAACACCTATAACTGAAAGAGCGAGAAAAGAAAATGTTTCTCCGGAAGAAATTGCTGGTTTTTATCATGAAGAGTTTGTTAAGACTTTTAATAATTTAGGTTTTGAGTACGATGAATATTCTACTACTATGTGTGATTATCATAAACAATATGTTATGGAACAATTTAAAATAATGTTAGATAACGGATATATATATGAAAAAGAAACTATGGAAGATTATTGTGATACTTGTGATAAGTTTCTAGCTGATAGAGAAATAATTGGCGTTTGTCCTTATTGTGGTGGTGTAAGTACTGGGGATCAATGTGAAAATTGTAATCATTCTTTGAATAGTTCTGAAGTTTTAGATAAACATTGTAAAATATGCGGTAGTGTAACTAATAATAAACCTAATAAGCATTTATATTTTAAATTGCCTGAATTTAAAGATGAACTTCAAGAATTGATAAATAAAAATAAGGGTAGTTGGAGAAAAAATGCTTTAGGCGAGTCTCAAAAATATATAGATATGGGACTCGTTGAAAGAGCAGCCACTAGGCAGCTCGACTGGGGTGTACCTGTTCCTGTTTCAGGTTATGAAGACAAAAGGATTTATGTGTGGTTTGAAGCAGTTATGGGTTATTTGTCTGTTGGAAACTATGTAGCACTTCAAAGAGGTATTGATTTTAATCAATTTATGTCTAATGATAATGAGAATTTGAGAACTTATTATGTTCATGGCAAAGATAATATTCCTTTTCATACTATAATCTTTCCAGCACTCATATTATCTTTGAAAAACAATTTTAGATTACCAGACTATATAGTTTCGTCTGCTTATGTTAATTTGAATAATGAAAAAATGAGTAAGTCAAAAGGTAATTTGATAACTGTTAATGAATTGTTAGAATCATTTGATAGCGATACTATAAGATTTTACTTTGCATTTAAAGGGCCAGAAACAAATGATGTAAGTTGCTCTATAGATGATGTTGTGCAAACGCATAATAAGTTTTTAGTGGGTATGTTAGGTAATTTTGTTAATCGTAATTTATCTTTTGTAAATAAGAAGTTTGATGGTATCATAAGAGAAGGTATAATTGATGAAGAAATAAAACTTATGACTTTAAAAACTTATAAGTCTGTTGGTGAATCTTTTGAAAAAGGAGAAATAAGAACTGCAGTTAATCAAATTATTGAATATATTAGTGCAGCAAATAAATATTATGATAGCAAAGAGCCTTGGGTTCAAGTTAAAGAAAATATAGAAGAGTTTAATAATATTACTTATACTTGTACTTATATGATCGCAAATATTGCTAATTTAATTCATCCAATTTTACCGAACGCATCTAAAATTATTAAAGAAATGTTAAATATTGATGGGTTAAAATGGGAAGAAGAATTAATAAAAGGTGAAATTAGATTGAAAGAAGTTAAATTATTGTATAATAGAATAGATAATAATTAATTTAATTGATGTCAACACATTTTGGTTGACATCTTTTTTTCTTTGTAGTAATATTATTAGTGATGTGAAAGGAGATAATTATGGTAAAGTTAAGATTAAAGAGAACTGGTTCAAAGAAAAGACCAAGCTATCGTATTGTAGCAGCTGATTCAAGAGATAAAAGAGATGGTAGTTTTATTGAATTAATTGGTATTTATCAACCATTAGAAGAATCTAATAAGTATAATATAAATGAAGAAGTAGCTATTAAATGGTTAAATATGGGAGCATTGCCAACTGATACTGTAAGAAGTATTTTTAGTCAAGTTGGAATTATGGAAAAGTTTCATAATAGTAAGAGAAAATAATGTCATTAGTAGAATATTCTGAATTTCTAATTAAAAATCTTGTTGATGATCCTGATTTAATTAAAGTTAAGGATTTTGAAACTGAAGAAGGTTTAATTATAGAAATATTAGTGAGTGAAAATGATATGTCACAAGTTATAGGTAAAGGTGGCAAAGTAGCTAATTCTATTAAAACTTTAATTCAAACAAAGGCGTTTTTAAGTAATATTAAAAATGTTAAAATTAATATAGATTCTTTTTAAAGCAAGGTATAAAAATGCTTTGCTTTTATTTTTTTAAAAAAATGTCGTTTTTTGTAGCATTTTATTTTTTTTTGTATTATAATGTATTTATAAAATATGTGAGGGTAATAAAATGAAAAAGATGAATGCTTTTTTTGGTGCTTTTAATAGTGCACTAAAACGTAAAATGAGAAATAAGTATTTTGCTTTTATGTCTGTTTTAGTTTTAATGTCCTTTGTCATTCTAACAAGTTATGCAGTTTTTATGATAAGTACAGAAAAATACAGAGCTAGTGAAATGTTTATAGCAAACTTAATGTATGGAATAA
>CALVOQ010000033.1 GCA_944350335.1 uncultured Bacilli bacterium | reverse complement strand
ATGGAAAAACAAGATATTTTTCATAAACTACAAAAATATTTAAAACTAATGGAAATTAATATAAAAAAATAGAGTTTTAATAGTAAATAAGTCATAGCGTAAGTCATAAACCGATTCATAATCGTGTTAAAACTCTGCAAACCCTTATAAATAAAGGAATAAAAAAAATGAGAGTTCGTTAGAACTCTCTTCAGGGGGTTTTGGTTGAATACACTCTCACCTTAAAATTCGTAAGAGTTATTCGCATAGCTCTGCTATGCTAAATAAATCATACTATGAAAATTAACTGTTGTCAATTAATATTTTAAAAAATCACACTACCCATGAAAATACATATTATATCTTGTGTAGGAGGATTATAAATGTTAGATTGGTTTAGTAGTTTGCCGTTTACGTTGCAAGCTTTTATGGCGACCTGCTTCACTTGGGGAGTTACTGCACTAGGCGCTAGTTTGGTGATTTTTTTTAAAAAAATCAATAAAAATGTCATGGATGCAATGCTTGGATTTGCTGCTGGTGTAATGATAGCCGCGTCGTTCTGGTCTTTATTATCACCAGGAATTGAAATGGCCGAAAACTTAAATCTTAATTCTTCATTAGTAGCAGTAATCGGTTTTTTATTTGGCGGTTCTTTATTGTTTGTTGGAGATAAGATTTTTGATATATTTAATAAAAAAGTAAAAAATAAATCTAATAACAATTTTAAACGGTCTTTAATGTTAATTTTTTCAATCACATTACATAATATTCCAGAAGGGTTAGCTGTAGGTGTCGCTTTTGGTTCACTTGCCTATGGTTTAGAAGGCGCAACATTATCTTCATCTTTGATGCTGGCTTTAGGTATTGGTTTACAAAACTTTCCTGAAGGTACTGCTGTAAGCGTTCCTTTGAGAAGAGAGGGATATTCAAGAACAAAATCTTTTTTCTATGGTCAATTAAGTGGCTTTGTAGAGCCTATTTCCGCTTTAATAGGCGCGCTTCTTGTAATTAAAGTTCAATATTTATTACCTTATTTTTTATGTTTTGCTGCTGGAGCTATGATATATGTGGTAGTACAAGAACTTATACCTGAAAGTCAATCAAATAAGAAAAAGAATTTAATGGCTCTGTTTACTTTAATAGGTTTTTCAATTATGATGTTTTTGGATGTAAGTCTTGGTTAAACTTATTGACAAATAATAGTTTTGTAGATAAACTTAAAGTAGTAATTATTATTACTAAAAAATTAAGTGATTTATAGAAGGAGTGAGATTATGGAGTTAAAAGGTAGTAAAACTGAACAAAATTTAATTACTGCTTTTGCTGGTGAAAGCCAAGCTAGAAATAAGTATTCTTATTATGCTAGTAAAGCAAAAAAAGATGGTTATGAACAAATAGCAGCTATATTTGAAGAAACTGCTAATAATGAAAAGGAACATGCAAAGTTATGGTTTAAGCAATTACATGATGGTGAAGTTCCAGATACGCTAACTAATTTAAAAGATGCCGCTACTGGCGAAAATTATGAATGGACTGAAATGTATGCGGAATTCGCACAAACAGCAAAAGAAGAAGGATTTAATGAAATTGCGTACTTATTTGAACAAGTAGCAGAAATTGAAAAAAATCATGAAGAAAGATATTTGAAATTAGTTTCTAATATTGAAGAAGATAAAGTGTTCCATAAGGATGAGGAAGTAATTTGGATTTGTAGAAATTGCGGACATATTTATAGAGGCAAAGATGCATTAAAAGTTTGTCCAGTTTGCAAACACCCTGAAAGTTATATGGAATTAAAAGCTTATAATTATTAATTTAAAAACACTAGATCAGTTCTAGTGTTTTTTCATTTTATTTGAACATTGTGATAAACGTTGCTTACATCATCCAAGTCATCAAGCATTGTTAATAACTTTTGAAATTTTTCCATTTCTTCTTCATTAAGTTCTACAGTATCTTTAGCAAAATAAGAGATTTCATCAATTTCAAATGTAACATTAGGATTAATACTTTCTAATGCATTTTTCATATTATTCAAGTCTTGAGGTTCTGCGTATACTATTATTGTGTCATTTTCTATTTCTATATCATTAACATCTATATTACTATTGATCATCGCATCCATTATTGCCTCTTCATCAAAACCTTTTACGCCAATAACTGATAAATGTTCGTACATAAAACTTACTGCATTTGGTGTTGCCATTTTAGCGCCACATTTGTTAAAGACAGTTTTTAATTCACTTATTGTTCTATTGGTATTATCTGTTAAACATTTTATAATTAAACTGCTGCTTCCTGGGCCAAATGCTTCATATTCACAAGTAATATAATCTTCTGTGACACCTTTTTTAACTTTTTCTATGTTCCTATTTATAACGTCTGCTGGTACGTCATCTCTTTTTGCTTTTTCAATAATCCTTCTTAATTGTAAATTGTTTATAGGATCTGGGTTTCCTTTCGCTGCTTGATATATTTCTTTTGCATAAATTGAATATAATTTTGATTTTCTTGCAGCTGTTTTAGCCATAGATGCTGCTCTTACTTCATGTGCTCTTCCCATAATTTCACTCCTTTAATTTAATTCATTTATTTCTTTTATTATTTTATAATAAATAGGATAGTTTTTAAAGTCATTTGTTATGTTTTTATTCAAAAATTCCTCAGAATCTTTTTTTGTTTGCATTAAAATTTTAAAATCTCTTTTTAAATTAGCAATTTTAAATGACATTTCTCCACTTTGTTTAATTCCAAATAAGTCTCCTTCTTTTCGCATTTCAAAATCTTTTTCTGTTATGTAAAATCCATCATTACTTTCTTTTAAAACTTTTAATCTTTCATTTTTTTCTGATCCAATTAAAATACAAGTTGAATCAAAATTATTACGTCCTATTCTACCTCTTAATTGATGAAGTGTCGCTAATCCAAATCTTTCAGCATTGAATATTACCATCATAGTTGCATTTTTTACATCTACGCCTACTTCTATAACTGTGGTGGATATGAGTATTTTTATTTCACCATTAGCAAACTCATGCATAATCAGATCTTTGTCTTTTTTGTCTAGCTTACCATGCAATATTTCTGTTTTTATTTTATTGTTATATGCCAAATCAATTTTTTCTTTTAATTCAATTACATTCTTTAAATCAGAGGTTTCACTTTCTTCAATCAATGGTGAAACAACATAAACTTGTCTTCCCTTTTTTATTTCGTCTAACATTAAATATAGAACATCTTTTATTTCTTTTTCGTTTTTTATTATTGTAGTTATTTCTTTTCTCCCTTTTGGTTTGGTTTTGATGTTAGAGATTTCCATGTCGCCATAAATAGTTAATGCGTAAGTTCTGGGAATAGGTGTAGCAGACATATACAATATGTCTACTTTTTCTCCTTTTTTATTTAATAACGCTCTTTGATTTACTCCAAATCTGTGTTGTTCATCAGTAATAACTAGATTTAAATTTTTAAACTTGATTTTTTCATTTAATAATGCATGTGTTCCAATTATAAAATCTATTTCTCCTTTTTCTAATCTATCTATAATTTCTTCTCTCTCTTTTTTCTTGGTACTACCGGTTAAAATTTCTACCACTACGTCAGTTTCAATCAATAAATCTTTTACATTTTGATAGTGTTGTTGTGCTAATATTTCTGTTGGAACCATTAATGCTGTTTGACCTTTTGCTAGATGGGTTATATATGTAGCTATTATACTAACAATAGTTTTTCCACTTCCTACGTCCCCTTGTAATAAACGGTTCATCCTTTTATCGCTAGTTAAATCATTATAAATATCTTTCGTAGCTATCAGTTGATCTTTAGTTAATTCAAAAGGTAAGCTTCTTATAAAATCATCAACTAATTCTTTGCTAATTTTTCTTTTGTTCTTTCCAGTTTCTTCTTTTCTTTTTATTTTTAAATAATTCATTTTAAACATAAACATAAATAGTTCTTCGTATATAAGTTTTAATTTTGCATTCTTTATGTCACTTTCATTATTAGGATTATGTATCTTATTTATTGCTTCTCTTTTTGAAATAAATGAATATTTTTGATTTAAATATTCTGGAACATATTCTACATAACTAACGTTTAAATTAAGAGCATTATTTATTAATTTAGCCATTTGTTTATTATTAATTCCATTTGTCAAGTGATAAACACTTTCGTAAGTTCCATCAATAATTTTACTGAATTGAATATTCTGTGCTGTAATAGTATGATTTTTCTCATTCCATTTTCCAAAAATAGTTACAATTTTTCCTGGTACTATGTTTTTTTTCATATAAGCACGGTTGTAAATTGTTACATTTATAATTTGGTTGCTAGTATTTATTTTAAAATTAAGTATATTTAATTTGACATTAATTCTCCTCAATATTCCAGCACTATAAATTATTCCTTCTACTATTACATTTTGCTGGTCTGTCGCAAAATTGATATCATCAATTTTAAGTAAGTTGTATTTATATGGATAATGCTCTATTAAATCTTTAATGTTATAAATGTTTAAATTTTTTAATTCAGATATGGTTTTGGTGCCTATTCCTTTAATTGTTTCTAAACTTAAATTATTCATAAATAAATTATATATTGCGAAAATATGTTTGTCAACAATAAATACCTCTTCAAATATTAAAGAGGTATTTTAAACTTACTTAATGTATTTTATTTACAGAAACTGCTGCAGAGTATAAATCGTTTGGAACTAGGTCAAAGTCAATATTAGACGTATTTATAAACTTGTAAGTAGATCCTGCGGTAGCTTCAAATATTGCATTTCCACTTATAGTACCTGTGTCACAAGAAGAAACTTTATTATGAGTTGATGAATGAGCTATTACAATATCATTAGGATATATTTGATGTAATTCTACTCCGAGTGTTTTTGGCTCACAATCGTGTGGACAAATATTTCTATTTCTAACGTTAATCCACCAATGTATCATGTAAATTCCGTCTTCTGGAACTGTGAATTCTCCACTTAGTGGATCATATGATATTTTATTAGATATATTAGTATTTTGGAACAATAATGCCGTTTGTGCTGGTACTGTTGTATTTGATGTATCGTGTACCATAGCGTAACTATTTAGTTCTGAACCTGGTCCTGTTGGCCCAGTTGGTCCCGTTGGCCCTGTCGCACCTGTTGGTCCTGTTGCACCTGTTGGTCCTGTTGGTCCTGTTGGCCCCGTTGCTCCCGTTGGTCCTGTCGCTCCTGTTGGTCCCGTTGCTCCCGTTGGTCCTGTCGCTCCTGTTGGTCCTGTTGGTCCTGTTGCTCCCGTTGGTCCTGTTGGCCCACAACAGCAACAACAAGGTTTGCTATTAATAAGACCATATATTTCTAAACATTTCTTTTCGCAAGAAATTGTTTCCCCATTTTCATTATTATTTATATCTATTGTTATCACTCCTTTCAATAATAAAATATGTATAAAATATATATGTGATTATTTCTTTTGCCTTAATTTATTGTATTTAAATTTTATTTTAATTTTATCAAAAAAATTGTTGACAAATGTTGGTTTATACTTTAGTATATAGACTTACCAATTCACTTTTAGGCGAATTGGTGCTAGTATCACACTAGCCAACCCCTTTTTATTCTTTTTTCCGGATTGCTTCTCAGGGGGGCAATCCTTTTTAATGACTTTAAAAACTCGCTTTGTGCAAAAACGAGTTTTTTATTATTAATAATCTTCTTGTTGGTTTTCTATTTTTTTATAAAATTCATACCTTTTTTTAGCATTATCTATATTTTGTTCATATAGTTTCTTATATTCTTCTTTATTAAGTTCTTTTAAGTTTTTATATCTTAACTCTCTTTTGAAAACTTCTTCATATAATGAAAAGTCTGGCTCTTTTGAATCTATGATTAATTTTTGACCATTATACCTCATTAATATATTATACCCAGATTCAACTAAATATTTTTCTTCTTGTAATGTATTTTTTAGTCCACCTTTTATTCCGTGTTCTATGCAAGTACTATAAGCTATAATAATGGCAGGTCCATTATGCTCATGAGCTTCTTTAAACGCTTTTATCGTGTGCATTTTATTTGCACCTAAACACACTGATGCCACATATACATTTGGTATTCCCATCGCTATTTTAAATAAATCTTTTTTTGAAGTTGTCTTACCTGTTGCAGCAAATTCAGCAACCGCGCTTGTTTTAGTCGCTTTAGATTTTTGACCGCCTGTGTTGGAATATACTTCAGTGTCAAGAACTAGGATTTTCACATCTTCACCTGACCATAAAACGTGATCCAAACCTCCATAGCCAATGTCGTAAGCCCAACCGTCTCCACCTATTATCCATACTTTTCTAGATGGAATGTAATCAAGTAGTGATTTTATTTTTTCATTTTTCTCTATTTTTTCTAATTTATCTTTTATTTCTAATGTTTTTTCACTATTAAGATAATTTTCTATAAACTCTTTATATGTATCTTTTACTTCACTACTAACTTCATCTTTTGTATTAAACATAATGCTCTTTATGTTTTCTCTTATATTCTTATAAGATGTATGTAATCCTAAACCAAATTCAGCATTATCTTCAAACAAAGAACTAATCCACGGAATACTATAAGGTGTACAAGGTAGTGATGCCCCATATATTGACGAACACCCTGTTGCATTTGCTATTATTATTTCATCCTTATATAATTCTGTAAGTATTCTTATATATGGTGTTTCTCCGCACCCAGCACATGCTCCATTAAATTCAAATACAGGTTTTACAAATCCTAAACCTTTAATTGTCTCTTTTTTAAATATTGTCTTATTCTCAATTTCTTCTGTTAATATATCACATAATTTATCTTCATTGTCATCATACTTTCCAAATTCTAATGCCTTTTTCCCTGCTTTTCCCGGGCATGTATCTATACATAGTCCACATCCAGTACAATTACTTTCGGATACGCTTATATAAAAGTATTTTCCCTCTTCGCCAAAACTTGCAAGTACTTTTTCATCACTTAAACCTACATTGTCTAATTCTTCTTTGGTCATTGAAAAAGGTCTTATAACAGCATGTGGGCATACTAATGAACATTCATTACATTCAATACAATTTTCCTTTTTCCATTTTGGGACCATTTGAATAACTTTTCTCTTATCACTTTTTGAAGTGCCGCCTTCAAATGTTCCATCTTTGTGTTTTAAGAAATCTGACACTTTTAGTAAATTGCCTCTTCTTTTTAACATATGCTCTGTTATTGTCATTAACTCTTCTTTTTCTTCTTTGTATAATGTAAGATTTTCTATTTTAAGTTCTCTTAAAACTGATGTAGATTCATCTACAGCTTGTAGGTTATTGTTTACTATATCTTCGCCTTTCTCTTTATATACATTTTTTATTTGATTTTTAAAGCTTTCTATGTCATCTGTTGTACATCCTAACATCTTTAATATGTAAGTTGATATTATATTGTTAATTTTTCCATTTAAATTATATTTATTAGCAAGTTCATCTGCATTTGTTATGAACACTCTTATTTTTTTGTCTAATATAATTTCTTTTATTTTATTTGGAATATATTTATTTAATTCTTCATCTGTTTTGTTTGTATTTAATAAAAAGATACCATTTTGTTTTATATTTTCTAATAAATCATACTTTGTTAAATAAGAATCTTTTGATACTACAATTAACGATGGGTTTGTTAAATAATATGGAGCGTTTATTGGGCTATCACTTATCCTTAAATGACTTATAGTTACACCGTTACTTTTCTTTGAGTCATACTCAAAATATCCTTGAACAAAATTACCATCTTTTTGTCCAATTACTTTCATAATATTTTTTGATGCACTTACCATTCCGTCTGAACCAAATCCAAATATTTTTATTTCTTTCCATTTTTTATCAATGTTGTAATTTGTCATATGTAAACTTAAATTAGTTACATCATCTATTATTCCGATTGTAAAGTTATTAGTTATTTTGTATTTATTTAAATTGTCAAATACTGCTTTTATTTGAGCAGGTGTTGTGTCTTTGCTTGACAAGCCGTATCTTCCGCCGACAATCTCTATATTTTCTCCTTTTAACGCGTTTACGATATCCAAATAAAGTGGTTCGCCTATGCTTCCTGCCTCTTTTGTTCTGTCTAACACGGCTATTTTTTCTACAGTTTTTGGTAAAACTTTATGTAAATATTTTACACTAAATGGTCTGTATAAATGTACAGTTATTAATCCTACTTCATCCCCATTAGAGTTCAAATCATCTACTACTTCTTTTATTGTGTCGTTAACTGAACCCATTGCTACTATAATTTTTTTTGCATTTTTATTTCCATAATATGTAAAAGGCGCATAGTTTGTCCCTGCAATTTTATTTATTTGTTGCATATATTCATTTACTATGTCTGGTAATTCATTATAGTTTTGGTTCCTTGCTTCTGTATTTTGAAAATACACATCTTCGGTTTGTGATGTACCTCTAGTTATATTTTTTCCAATGTTTATTGCTCTGTCTCTAAACTCTTGTATTTTGTCATAATCTACTAAATCTTTAATAGTTTCTTCATTTAATATATTGATTTTGTTTAATTCATGGCTTGTTCTAAAGCCATCAAAAAAATGTAAGAATGGTACGCTGCCTTTTATTGCAGATAAGTGCGAAACCAAAGATAAATAGTATGCATCTTGAACGCTTACGCTTGATAGCATTGCAAATCCAGTTGCTCTTGTTGCATAAATATCTTGATGATCTCCAAATATTGATAAAGCATGTGTTGATAAACTTCTTGCTGCTACGTGAAATACAGCTGGCAAAAGTTCTCCTGCAATTTTGTACATTGATGGAATCATTAAAAGTAATCCTTGTGATGCTGTAAATGTTGTTGTTAAACTTCCTGCTTGTAGTGACCCATGTACTAACGCTGATGCGCCTCCTTCGCTTTGCATTTCTACTACATTTACTTTTCCACCAAGTATGTTTAATTTTCCGTTACTTGCCCATTTATCAGCTAAAGTTGCCATAGGACTTGATGGCGTTATTGGATATATTC
>CALVOQ010000032.1 GCA_944350335.1 uncultured Bacilli bacterium | reverse complement strand
ATTTCTAGATTGCTGTTGAGTTTTTACAAAAATATATATAATATTTATAGAAATAAAAAAAAGTTAGTAACTTATATGTGATACGCTCCATTTATAATAAGCGATAATCTATTAGAATTATTTTGCCATTCTACTAAAAATTTATCTATTTTTCTGTTCAAACGTTACATTGTTTAGCCTATTCAATAGCATTTTATCACATTTTTTCTTTTAAAAGTCCATAAACAATATATAATTAATATTGATCTTTTCATTAATAACAAAATATAATAAATCATTTTAATTTAATAGAGTTAATGAAAGTATGAAAAAAATGATATAAGTAATTTATTTTTTATATTTTTTTTAGTATAATTATATTATTATGAAAAAGATATTAATTTGGCTTATTAATTTGTACCAAATAATGCCGTTACATTCGCACTCACACTGCAGATTCTATCCGACTTGTTCAGAATACACAAAACAAGCTATATATGAGTATGGTGCATTTAATGGTGCAATAATTGGTATAAAGAGAATATTAAGGTGTAGGCCATTTGGTAAAAGTGGTATAGACTTATTACCAATAAAGGAGAAAAGATGAAAAAAATATTATTTTTAATTTTAATGAGTTTATCATTAACTGGATGTTTTGAAAATTCTAATTTTAGTGATGATATAACATATGTTACTATTTATCCAATTGAATATATATCTAATTATTTATATAGTGACTATTCAGAAATAAATAGCATATATCCAAATGAAATAAATATTGAAGAGTATTCCTTAACTGATAAACAAAAAAACAATTATTCCAGTGCGAACACTTTTGTATATAATGGCATTTCAAACGAAGTGGATTTAGCTGTAGAGTTTTTAAATAAAAATAAAGAATTAGAAATAATAGATGCTATGAAAAGTATGAATTATAAATATGGACTTGAAGAATTATGGTTAGATCCATCACATTATTTAATGATGGCTAGAAATGTAAAAGAAAGTCTGATAGATTATGAAGAAAACGTATACATAAAAGAAGATATAGATGAAAAATACAAAGAACTAAAGATTACTATTTCAGAAATGGATGTTAATTTAACAATGATTGGCAAAAACGCAAGTCATAATCATATTGTGGTTGCTAATGACGTTCTATCGTTTTTATCAAAATATAATATAGAAGTTATATCTTTAGATTCAAACAATAGCAATTATGATAGAAATTACAAAACTGCTTCTACATTAGCAAGTGATAAAGATATTTTATATGTATATAAATTAAAAGGTTCCCAATTATCTGATAGTTTAAATAATTTAGTTGATACTTATGAACTGGAAGTAATTGAAATAGATACTATGATAAACTTGACAGAAGATCAAAGAAAAAACGGAGAAAACTATGTATCTATCATGAATGATAATATAGATAAATTAAAAAGAGAATTACTCAAATAGTTCTCTTTTTAAAACAAAGTATTTTCTCTTTTAATATTTAATAACTCATATGCTTTTTCTGTCGCGATGCGCCCTCTCGCGGTTCTTTTTAAATAACCTTCTTGCAGTAAGAATGGTTCAATTACATCTTCAATATTGGTACATTCTTCTCCAATAGTTGAAGCAATACTATCTATCCCAACAGGACCTCCATTAAACTTGGTAATAATACTACTTAAATATTCCATATCAACTTTATCGAGACCTGTTGAATCTACCCCTAGTCTCTTCAAAGCTTTTAACGTCACTTCTTTATTAATTTCCCCGTCTCCATCTACAAGAGCAAAATCGGCAACTCTCTTTAGTAGCCTATTTGCAATTCTAGGTGTTTTCCTGCTTCTTTTAGCAATAATTTTTGCCGCCTCATCGGTAATATTAACTTCCAATACATTGCTACTTCTTTTTACAATACGTTCCAACTCTTCATCAGTATAATACTCAAGTTTACAAGTAATGCCAAATCTATCCCTAAGTGGACTAGATAAATCGCCTGCTCTTGTCGTTGCACCTATCAATGTAAAAGGTGGCAAATCAATCTTGATATTACGAGTTTGACCTTCATTGCCAATAATAATATCTAATTGATAATCTTCCATCGCACTATAAAGTACTTCCTCAATATATCTAGGCATCCTATGAATCTCATCAATAAATAATACGTCTCTTGGCTCAAGTGAAGATAAAATTGCAGCAAGATCCCCAGTCTTTTCAATCGTAGGACCATTAGCGGTTTTAATGTTAACGCCTAATTCATTCGCAATTATATGCGCTAAAGTGGTTTTACCAAGGCCAGGTGGCCCGTACAGTAAAACATGATCTAAAGTTTTATCTCTAAGCAAAGATGCTTTAACAAATACTTTTACATTTTCTTTAACTTCAGTTTGACCAATATATTCCTCAAAATTAGTAGGTCTAATTGATTTATCATATGTATCAGTAATTTGTTCTTCATAATCAAGTATCTTGTCCATAAACCCTCCTATTTTAATAACAATTTCAAAGCTTGCTTAACTTGTTGTTCAATAGATAAAGAATTATCCACTTCTTTTATAACGCGTTTTATATCATTAGTTTTATAGCCTAAACTCATTAAAACACTTACAAGTTCTTCATCAGACTCTTGTTCACTAGTTTTACTTACAAGTTTACCTTTTAAGTCTAAAATAATTTGTTTAGCTAACTTTTCACCAACTTTAGGAAACTTCTTTAAATATAACAAGTTTTCTCTATCAATTGCATCAATAACACCACTTACTGTTCCAGTAGCAAGTATTGGTAAAGCAACTTTAGGCCCTAAGCCTTTAACACCAATAAGTTTTAAAAATAATTCTCTTTCTTCTAATGTCTTAAAGCCATATAAACTATTCTCATCTTCTCTAATATAATTATACAAATAAACTCTCTCAGTACAGTTTTCCTTAAATACATATGGATTTGGAGTAAAAACTTTATAACCTATTCCATTATTACATATAACAACGCTATTAGAATCTAAGAAAGCAACTATACCTTCTATAAAATCATACATATATATTCACTTCCAAATTTATTATACCAAACGTTAGTATGGTATGCAATAAAAACTCTCTTAAAATATACTATAATTTGGTGCAACAAATAAAACAATTAACGCTCCAATTAGTAAAAATGGTCCAAAAGGAATTTCCTTTTCTTCGTGTTTACTTAAATAGTAATATACTAATGTAGTACTACACGCAATAATAAGTGAAATAAGGGTAGAATAAAAACCACTGGCTAAAGATATTATAAACAAAAGTTTAATATCACCCCACCCAAGACTTTCTCTTTTAAAAACTTTATCACCAATTAATTTAATGATTAAAATTAGAATAGATACAACAAATGCACTTATAATTTTTACAAAAAAATAATCTTTCTCAACATATATCAATATTAGAATAAATAATAATGCCAAAACTACTACTCTATCACTAATATAATAATATCTAAAATCACTAATTATTGTAACACCTAAAACACTAGTCAAAACTATTCCTAAGAAAAAATTAATACTTAAACCAAATCTTAAATAAAAGATTACAAATAGTAAAGACGTTAATATTTCAACTATAAAAGATAAAGGATCAATTTTACTTTTACAATAAGCACATTTACCTTTTAAAAATAGATAAGAAAAAACAGGTATATTCATATACCATTTAATTTCTTTCTTACAGTTTTCACAAAAACTATTAGGTTTAGTTAAAGAAATTTTATTAGGAATTCGATAACCCATACAAGCGTAAAAACTACCCAAAACCATTCCTACTAACCCAATAAAAATTATGATAATTATTTTCATAAATCCCCCTATATAAGTTCATTATACATTTGGAATACAGGTATAATTACTGCTATCAATATGAATCCTACTAATATAGCTAATAATACTATTAAAAGCGGTTCAATAAATGTTTTCAATTTAGTTGATATATTAACTTCCTGAATTTTATAAAAAGAACTAACTTTATCCAGCATTTCAGATATTTGACCAGTACTTTCACCAGTAGTTATCATATAATATGCAATTTCAGGAACTGCCCAGTTATCTTTAAACGATAAACTCATTTTATCTCCACGGAGTAAATTAGAAATCGTATCGTACATTATCATCCTGTATATTTCATTATTAGTTATCTTGCTCAATAAATCTATACTATCAGTTAGAAGAACATTATTTTTATTTAAAACAGCAAATGTTTTTGCAAACAAAGCCATTTCATTATATATTATCATTTTTCCTATAATAGGTAAATGCATAAAAATATATTGCATTGCTGTTTTAAAAGCTTTAACATTTGTATATAAAAGTTTATAACAAATAGATATTCCAATTACACCTAATATTAAATAAATATAGTTTGCCTTTAGCCATTCAGACATATTAAGAACGATTAAAGTTAAACCACTTAGTTCAACATCAATAGATTCGTATATTTCTACAAATTCAGGTATAATGACTATTAAAATAAAGCCTACTGCAATAACAGCAAAAATTAAAATAATTACTGGATAAGTCATGGCTGAAATAAGAGCATCTTTGGTTGCCTGTTTTTCACTATAATATTCACTCATTTCATCAAGAGTAGCTTCAAGTTCACCAGTTAATTCGGCTGATTTTATCATATTTATTAAAAGCCCAGGAAATACGTTTCCTTGCTTCTTTAAAGCTTCACTAAAACTTTCTCCCATAGTTAATTCATAAGTAAGTGAATCATAAACTTTTTTATATCTTCTCTTTTTGTCTTGTTGAGCCAGTATTTTAACTGCATCTGTTAAGGGAATACCACTTTTAATATACGTAGATAATTGGGTGAGCCAAAATATCAAATCTTTATTACGCATATTTTTTTGAAAATATTTACTTTCGCCATGAACAAAATTAATCCACCAATTGGTTTTAATTTCATACACTTCAAAACCTTCATCAAGTAAGTATGAATGCGTATCCAATTTAGAAAAAGCACTAAAATAACCTTTAATGAGTTTTCCACTTGAATTTCGCGCTAGATATTGGTATGTTTGCTTCTTCTCACTTCTTTCAGCATCTTTGCCAAACTTATCAAGTAGTAAAACTTCAAGTTCTCTTTCTCTTTTATTCCTATAATATTTTACAATTGCTAAATTATTCCATTTTCTTACAAAATAGTTTTTTATTCTACCTGGTATTCCTTTGAAATATGCAGTAATCCTCTCTATCGTATTTTTAAACTTTTTACCTAGATATTCAATAAAATCAGCAAATTTAGTAATTATATATATAGGAAATTCATAAAAACAAAACTTGATTGTTAAACCACTACCTTTTGTAATAGCTTTCAATAATAAATATATCTCTATTGAAATAAATCTAAAAAAATATTTATAACATATTTTACATAATACAATTATAATTTTAACAACATATTTTCCTACGATAAAAACCCCATAACCAATATAACCAAATAAAGAAATTAACTTAGTAATCGTAAAATCAAAAAACTTAAATAAGCCAACACTAAAATATTTTAATAATATAAAAAATTCTATAAGAATAAACTTAACAAATTTATATAAATATATAAATATAACTTTTAATAAATTATAGATGAAGTTAAAAATATTTTTAAAAATTTTAACTTTTTTTCTTTTCATTTGTACTCCCTCTATTCTTATACTATTTAATTATAACATAGCCTTTTTAATTAAAAAAGGACTTTTTTAAAACTGACATAAAAAAACTCAAAAGTTTATTTTGAGTTTTAACTTTAAATATCTCTATCTCTTAAAAACGGTGGCAAATCATCAAGATCAGAATTATCCATAGATAACGTTGATTCGCTACTATAAGTTTGATATAAAGGTTCACTTTCATCTTCAAAACCAGTAGCAATTACTGTAACTATTACTTCTTCACTTAATGCTTCATTAATAACAGCACCAAATATAATGTTTACATCCGTGTTAGCAGCAGCGCGAATAACTTCAGCAGCATCCTCTGCTTCAAATAATGTAAGACTACTTCCGCCGGTTATATTAATAATACAATCAGTCGCACCATTTATGGTAGTTTCAAGTAAAGGACTAGAGATTGCTTGTTTTGCAGCTTCCACTGCACGATTTTCGCCAAATCCAACACCGATTCCAATTAAGGCCGTTCCCCTATTTTCCATAATAGCTTTGACATCTGCAAAATCAAGGTTAACAAGACCAGGAACGCTAATCAAATCAGATATTGATTGAACACCTAATCTTAGTACATTATCAACTTCTCTAAATGCATCGCGCATAGGGGTTGATTTATCAATCAAATCTCTTAATCTATCATTTGGTATAACAACTATTGTATCGACATGTTTTTTTAGTTCTTCAAGACCTAATAAAGCATGATTCATCCTCTTTTTTCCTTCAAACTTAAAAGGTTTCGTAACAATAGCAACTGTTAAACACCCTAAACTTTGAGCAATTTCAGCTATTACAGGAGCAGCACCCGTTCCAGTTCCGCCACCAAGACCACAAGTAACAAAAACCATATCTGCCCCTCTTAAAGCATCTTCAATTTCACTCCTACTTTCAAGAGCTGCTTCTCTGCCAACTTCTGGGTCAGCACCAGCGCCTAAGCCATCAGTTATAGTCGCTCCTATTTGCAACTTATTTTCAGCTTTAGAAGAATTTAAGACTTGTAAATCTGTATTAGCAACAATAAACTCAACCCCTTTAAGTCCAGAATCTATCATTCGGTTGACAGCATTACAACCTCCTCCACCAATACCAATAACTTTTATTTTTGCTATTTGATCCATTTCTAACGATGTACCTTGCATATAATTCACTCCTTAATTATCAAAAAAGTATCCATAAACTTTACCCAATAAATTACTATATTTCTTCTTAACTCTAAACATTTCTTCTTGTTCTTCTTCGCTTATAGTACTTGCTACTCTATTTCTAAAATTAATCTTGTCTACATAATATTTTGTAATACCTAATGCACAACTAAACTTATTATTTCTAACACCAAGTTCAGTAATATTACCAAGAATAGATTTTTTACCGATAACTTCATCAACTACTTCATTAAAATCTTCTATCTCAGTAGTACCACCTGTAATAATTATATAACTAATTTCCTTTTTTGTTAAGACATTAATTTCTTTTTTTGAAAATTCTAAAATTTCCTTAATCCTTTCATATACAATTTCACTCACTTCATACTGATTTATTTTAACGTTTTCACCATTTTTTGTCAAGCATTCATAACTATCACTAGTACTAGCATGTTTCTTATGAGCCATGGCAAATTTTTCCTTAAGTTTAACTGACTCTTTTAAACTCAAATCATATACATAAGATATATCACGATCAATATTTCTTCCACCAATATTCAAGACGTTATTGCCGACTAAAATACCTTTACTAATAATACTAATTTCAGTCTTATCTTTTCCAATATTAACAACTGCTACATCAGTTTCATCCATGGCTTTTTTCTTAAACTGATAATAGTCTGCAAGACCACCAAAACATACATCAGTTACCTTAATATTCATAGTATTGAGTAACGAAAATATTCCGTATACATTCTTCTTAGGTACAAGTCCTAAAACCGAATTAACAGTTAATCTACTAGCGGTTTTACCTTTAGGATCATCTACTATAACTTTTTCATCGATTATATAATCTAATGGCATAATATTAATTAATTCCATATTGGGTGAAACTTTATTATAAACACTAGCCTGTAGTGCTCTGACAATATCATCGCCGTTGACAACGTTTTCATCTCTATTTATAGTAGTATATCCTTCACTTTTAATAAATTCACCAGCATCTGATGGAACAGTGAGAATAACATTATTAATTTTTATACCAAGAACTTCATTAATCCTCTTAAAACACTCTTTAACACTTACTATAGCATCATCAGGATTAACTATATATCCCTTTTTAATACCTTTACTATTTACTTCAGAACAAGCTAAAACAAAAGAATTATTATTATGTATTTCACTCACAACAAGTTTAATTTTATCACTACCTATATCTAAACTAGTAACAATTTGTTTCATATTATTCCTACCTTTATCTTCTATAAGTTATTATATCAAAAAAAATTATACTTTAAAAGCATAATTTATTCATAAACACAACTTATATCATATTCGTATTTATATTTACTACTAGCCTTAGTAACAACAACGCTTGCAGAACACTTACTACCTTCATAAACTAAATCATTTAAATAATCGTTTTCAATTAACTCTTCACTAGTAATAGTAATACTATCAGTAGGCCATAGATCATAATCATCTAGATACCTATTTATAGATAACTTAAGACTTTCTTTAAGCTCATTATATTTTACTTCATCACTTTTACTTATACCAATAAGATAAATACTAATAACTAATCCAAAAACAATGAAACCCCATAAAATAATAATTTTATTATTCATTACTATCCTTTCTTTCTACATAGCCTTTACTTTCATAAAAGTCACCACATTTAACATATGGTTCATAAACAATTTCATCATTTTCATTTAGATAAACTTCACAATAACCAGAACAGTACTTATCATCTTCATCACTATAATTATTTAAGTAACCTTTTTCACGCAACAAATCTGCTTGAATGATTAAAGTATCTAACCCAAGTTCATTATTATATGTATCTCGAATATAATTAATAGTACTATTCTTTAACCTAACTTCAAGTTCTTGATAATTAAACTCTTTTTCTATTGAATCATTATTTGTATCAGTATTACTATAATAATTAGGATTAAACTCTTCCATCAAAGATAACTGTCTAAGGCCTAAAACTGCAATAATTAAACAAATAACAAAAATTAATATAAATAATAATTCACTAGTTAATCCCCATCCATGTTTATTCATACACGCCTCCAACGTTTAAATTATATCAAAAAATACAAATATATACAATAAATTATTAGTACCCTGTGATGAACACAATATAAACAAATATTATATATAAAATATTTAAATTATCATGTAATTCCTCTAATTTATAAATCCTATTAAAATTAGTGCGAATAATATTTACTTACAGTTTAATTTTTAAAGACAAATGAATTTTATAACATTATCCAATATTTTAAATTCATGCATA
>CALVOQ010000031.1 GCA_944350335.1 uncultured Bacilli bacterium | reverse complement strand
CGCCGCCATTTAGATATTTAGTAAGATAGACTTTGTTGTCTGTCTTTTTAATTTAATTTTGAAATATAGTTGCATTTAATTCCATTCTAAGTGATAAATGGTATGTGCCAAGAAACATTTGTTAAGTGGGCACAAGATTTTTATGCTAATTTGGTATGTTTTTTAGCTGATTTTAGTGCCAAAATGTTCCACTTACTTAAACTAGGTTTCTTGGGATACGGAAGGAAGTGTATTATGGCAAAGTATAGTTATCAAAGATGTAGTACCTCAAGAGAGCGCCAATCAATGTTGAGACAGGAAAAATATGCAAGAGATAATGGAATTCTTGAAAGCAATTGGTATCAAGAATATGCAAGTGGTGCCAAGAAGGATAGACCTAAACTAAAGCAATTGTTATCCTCATTAAAGGACGGTGATGAGTTGTATGTTATTGAAGCTTCAAGATTAACAAGAAGTTTGCAACAATTATTAGAAATATTAGATTTTGCAAAATCTAAGAAATTAAAATTAGTCATGGGAGATTTTATTTTAGATTGCACGGGTTCTCTTTCAGTGCTTACACAAGGTCAACTCATGATGCTGGGGATGATTAATGAGATAAATCGCTTAATGATTGTTGAGGCAGTGAAAGAAGGAGTTGATGCAGCACGTGAAGAAGGTCGTATTGGTGGACAACCTAAGCTTACAAGAGAACGTATTTATAATAAGAATCCGGATGTTGCTAAGTATTATATCGATTATGTTGAACATAGGATTAACTTTACCGAGTTTTGTAGATTATGTGTTATTAGTCGTAATACTGGTTATAGGTATTTAAAAATCTTGAAGAGTAATCAATAATTATACTATTAGTGATTTTATAATCGCAGTCGAACAGGGGAAGAATATTATGTTCTTCTTTTTTCTTCATTTATTTATTCTGATACCACTAGTAATAGTCATTACTATACTTATTATGTAGGGACTATGCTTTGTTTTAAGGGGTTTTTAAAACTTTTAGAGATTTTATGAATTAATTTAACGAATGGTCTTGACTAATTAAAAATAATAAGTGACTTATATAACACCGCGAGAAGTGGTGAGATCAGAAAGGAGGATTTATGGACTATTTTAAGTGTATGCTTAAAATAGTCTAAGATGGAAATATGAGACAAATGATTTGTAAAAAGACTAAGACATGTAAATATGCAGATGAATTTGTTATTTACAATACAGGTAAAATTAAGGATAGGAGAGTTAAACCGTTGGTTTACAAACAACTTAAGAAAAAGCATTATATAGAACTTAGAAAGTTGCTTAGAGATAATGCAGAATATTTAGAAAAAAATATTTGTGATGCAAATGATGAGTATGTTCCTGGAGCGTTATACATCAATGCTTGGGCTTTTATGCCTCCTGGTGTAGGTGGAAAAACTACTGCGAGAGTTATTAATTGGATTCACGAAAAGGAAATTTATGATCTAATTAATCAACCTGATAATAAGATATTCCCACCGGATTACAATCCTAGGAATAGGAAAAACATTTAAAAGCAAAGGAAGAATAACTAGATTATTATTCTTTATTAAAGATTGGAAAGGTAAGTAAGTTATGAGAAATGAAATTATGTTAGTTTTTTCAGATGGAAATCAATATAAGTTCAATGTTGGTATAGCAGTTGAATTGATAAAGAAGTTTCTATATAGAAATAATGAAATTTCTTCTAAGGAACTAGACAATGTAATTAGTGTTGCCAATCGAAGTGTTAAATTAAACACTAAAATTGATTAATATTTTAGTGAAGGAGATGATATAGTATGAGAAAGGTCGCTATTTATGCTCGTGTATCAACTGAACATAAAGAGCAATTATCAGCGTTAGAAAATCGGATTCAATATTACGATGAACTAATGGCAAGACATCATGATTGGATATTAGTTGAAAGGTACATAGATAAAGGAATTACAGGAACGTCAACTGAAAAAAGACCAAACTTTATGAGAATGATGGAAGATGCAAAAAATGGTTGCTTTGATCTGATAGTGACTCGTGAAGTTTCTAGGTTTGCACGTAATACTGTTGATACTTTGAGCAAGACAAGAGAACTAGCAAAGATGGGTGTAGAAGTTTATTTTACTGAAGATAATATTTGGACTTTTAACAAACAAGATGGTGAACTTAGATTAAGTATTATGGCTACACTAGCCCAAAATGAATCTGGCAAAATTTCAGCAAGGATTAAGGCTGGACAAAAGATTACATTTTTAAATGGTGTTCCTTATGGTAATGGAAATATACTGGGTTATGACAGAGTAGATGGAAAGATGATTATAAATGAGAAACAGGCAGAGTCAGTAAGATTGATTTTTGATTTGTACCTTAAAGGCAATAAAAGCAAGAGTATTCAATACGAGTTAGAAAAGGCTGGATATTTAACTGCTAGTGGTCTTGCTCATTGGGATCCTGCTACTATCATTAGAATACTTCGTAATCCATTTTATTGTGGTACTATTGTATATAACAAATCATATATTCCAGATTTTTTAGAGCAAAAACCTAAGAAAAATAATGGTGAAGTAGAGCAAATAGTTGTAGAGGGTAGTCATACACCTATTGTAAGTAAAGAAGAGTTCAACAAAGTACAGGAAATGATTGCTGGTCATCGTGTTAATTGTCAAGATGGTGAGAAAAGAGCAGGTAAATTACCTACTACTATTTATGGTAAGAAATTAATATGTCAATGTGGCTCAACTATGCAAAAGAGAAAATATCATATTAGTAAAGATGGTGAAATTACATTGTGTTATCAATGTTATGCACAAAGAAGAACTGGTACGATTTCTTCAAGAATGAAACACGGCTTGAGTATTGATGGTATTTGTTCAACTAGGTCTATTCCAGAGTGGAAACTGAGAATTGTAGCCTTTATCGTTTTTAATAAGATATGGTATGAGAAGGAGCAAATATTAAGTATTATTGAATCATTGCTTAAGGAATCTGTAAAGGAGGATAAGGTTGATAAAATAGAAACGGAAAAGTTGAATCTTAAGAAGCAAATAGATTCTTTAAATAAGAAATCAGATAACTTATTGGATGCATTAATATCTGGTACTATCGATAAAGAAAGATACACTTTGAAGAATGGGGAACTTGAAAAGGAAATTGGGGATCTTCGTTTACAATTGTTAAAGTATGATGTTGAAACACCAACTTCTATTATTACTGTTGAAGAGAGATTAAGAGAGTGTGAAAGAATTATTACTAGTAAGCTTAATTATAAGAGGGGTGAAGTTTCTGATGAGTTAGTTGATTCTTTTGTAAGAAAAATAGTAGTAGATAATGATCATATAGAATGGCGCCTAAATTTTGCAAATGAATTAGGAAGAATAGATAAGACATCGGATAGAATAAATGACGAGGATATATTTCTTGGTAGAATTGTGATAACAAAAGATGATGCAGATAATTACGCAAAGTATCACGATGAGTTATCTAGAGTTCACTTGACTAAGCCATTATTAGTAGATCTTTATATTTAATAACTTTGAAAAAATCAGGAGTAGAGTTAACTATTTCTGATTTTTATAGTATAATGTTAATGTATTCAGGTAAGGTTATACAATTATTGTATAAACTGCCCACCAAATGAGACAGCAGCACAAGCAACTATAAAATTAGTTGAGAAAAATTAATGGAACAAAAAAAGTGCTTTTTGCTAGTTTAGTTCTTACAAAAAACGATATATGCAAATATCGTGGTAAAGAGGAATGGACTAACTTTATAAAATTAAAAAAGCCAATTATTGTTAATAACTATATATAGACGAAGGCTAAGATGACTTATGTCATAAATCTTAGTCTTTTTTTATGATATGCGACAAGCAATTGGAGAATTTAAAGAGTTGAGATGGTAATGGGTGTATTAAAAAGTAATAAAATTATGTAAAATAAATAACTTTAAAAATTATCTGTTTAAAGTTCATAAATACTCCTTCATGTAATACTTTGTTGTATTGTGTATTATTTATGTTTTTACCATGTACGTTGAATTTGATACATATTTTACTAGAAATGTCAGTTCAAGAAAAAATATATTTTTACGTTATTGTTAAATAAAATTAAATTTAGTACAATAATATTAGGTGATAAAATATGGAGGGATATATTGCCAAACTTAAAGATTTAAATACTAATTTTTCTTATCAAGATTTTTAAAGTTTATTAAATGAAATAGATATAGAATTTTCAAATGGACACATTCCTGAAATAAATGCAGGATTTTTATATTACTTTAATAATTTGATGAACTTTTTTAATGATAAAGTTACTGCGGAAGGAAAATATGAATAATATAGATTTAAATTTATATAAAACTTTTTATGTAGTTGCAAATTGAAATAGTTTTACCAAAGCATTCACTCATGTGGTTAAAAAATTAGAGGAGTAATTAAACGTTGAATTATTTATGAGAACCTCCAACAGAAACTTGTTTGACAAGCGCAGGAGAAATAATATATTATTATTTAGTACATTAAGAAGATAATTAGATGTTGCTATTGATACTTGTATTAATTTTATAAATGATTTGATAATAATTGCTATAAAATTAACAAATCGTATAATTGAGCCAATTAAGTTGACTAAATTTCTTCTTATTTTACCAAGTTTTATAACATTAAATAGAACGATGATAGCCTTGTTTTTTTTAAAAAAGTATTACATTGTTATAAATAAAAAAACATGTGAGTCATATAGCAATAGAAAAAAGTGAAACTTAGACTTGTCAGGTGTTTTTGATATATCTTTAATTCAAAAATGAAAATCAGTAAAGAGGAATAAAGTGATATCTAATACAATATGGTGCGATAAGAATATAATTTATTAGTTAGCATCAAATTTATTAAGGGAAACAATTAGGATTGTTAAAGGTAACTTTGATCAGTTTATTGAACATGATCTTTTTTTATAATAAAAAAATTGAAGTTAATGAAATCAAATCTAATAAATTATTAGATTTGTAGTTAAACGACTGTTAGATAAAGATGTAAGCTATTAGAAGTAAACAATATTGAAAAAAGATTAAAAGATTTAAATGTAAAAATTGTAAAAAAAAGTTAAAAATATTTAATTAATTATAAAATTGTAGTAAAATAATAATTACAAGATAACATAAATAAATATGACAGTTCATGAATCCAAAGAGTAAGACATTGTTGAAAGGGAGAGTGATAAAATGTTAAAAACTAAAGTTGGATATAGTGAAAATGTTGATGCTTTTGAATCAGGTGCTGAAGCAGCAAAAATGGCAAATGTAATTGAAAATCCTCAACTTGGATTATTCTTTACAAGCGTTGTACAAGACCAAAATAAACTAATGGAAGGAGCTAAAAGTGTACTAGGAGACACGCCTATAATTGGTTGTACTTCTTCAGCAGCGATATGCACACATGATGGATACTTAAACAAAGAAACAGGATATTCTGGAATGATGTTATTTGGCGGGGATGTAGAAGTGGTAACTGCAGGTAGCAAAAAAACTGATGAGACACCACGTGAAATAGGTAAAAAAGTAGCAAAAGAAGCTATCAGTAAGTTAAAAGATACTAATAAAAAACCAGATTATTTATTTATGACTGCAAGTCCAGCTAACGAGGAAGAATATTTAAAAGGTATACAAGATGTTATAGGTGATGTACCGGTATTTGGAGGTTCAGCCGCTGACAATACAGTTGAAGGAAAATGGAGTTTACTAAATAACGGTGAAGTATTTTCTGATGGATGTGTAATAGCTATTTTCTATACAAACGGAGAGATAAAAAACCTTTATACTGGAGCATACAACGAAACAAATAATGCTGGCATAATAACAAAAACAAATGGAAAAAGAACATTAGTTGAAATAGATAATGAACCAGCTGTAAAAAAATATTCTGAATGGACAAGCAAAGATGTAGAAAAATTAATGGGTAATAATTTATTAGTAGAAACAATATTTGCACCACTAGGGGTTAAAGACCCAATTGGAAATGTAACTGCAGTACGTCATCCAATGTTTGCAAACGATGACTTATCAATGAATATAGGTGCTGATTTGGCATTAAATACAGCAGTTATTCAGTTAACTAACACACCTGAAGGAGTATTAAATGCAAATGCTGACACTGTAAATAAAGTTAACACTTTAATGAATGGAAACGTACAAAGTTATTTCTTAGTACACTGTGGTGGAAGAAGATTAGGTTTAGCATTATCAAATATTGAAGATAAAATATATCCTGAAATTAAAAAAGCAATACCTAATAAAGAATTCTTAATGGTATTTACATTTGGAGAGTATGGAAGAAGTGAACATTCATCTAACACAGTTGGTGGATTGTCACTATCATTTACAGCATTTGGAGAATAAAGGAGGTAATATGAAAAGTTTAATAGGTAATGAATGGAAGGATTCTAGTGATGGAAAAGTAATAGAAGTTTACAATCCAGCTACTAATGAATTAATAGATACAGTTCCAAGTTTAACAAAAGAAGATGTAGAAGCTGCAATAGACTATGCTGATTCACATCAAAAAGAATGGGAAGCAAAATCGGTAATTGAAAGATGTGCAGTTTTAACGAAATTTGCTGAGTTAGTGGAACAAAACAAAGACGAATTAGCTTTATTATTAAGTAAAGAAACTGGAAAGCCAATTAAAGAAGCTCACAATGAAATTGCTAATATTCAAGTAGGTGTTCCAGGATATGTTGAAAAAGTAAAACATGAATATGGAAATATGATTTACAGGGGAACTGAAGCTGGACAAGAAAATACAATACAATATACAATTAGTCAACCACTTGGAGTAGTAGTAGCAATAATTCCATTTAACTTTCCAAGTGATATATTCATCAATAAAGTACCACCAGCATTATTGATGGGGAATGCAGTAATATTAAAACCAGCAAGTGTAAATCCACTAACGTTAACAAGATATGTAGAATTATTAGTTGAAGCTGGAGTACCAGCAGGTATAATTTCAGTAGTGCATGGAAGTGGTTCTGTAGTAGGAAAAACATTAACTAGTAGTAAAAAAGTTGATATGGTAAGTTTAACAGGTTCAACTGCTGCTGGAATAGATGCTGCTAAAAATTGTGCAGAACATTGTGCACATAGTTCGCTAGAATTAGGCGGAAACGACGCGTTTATTCTATGCGCTGATGGGGATATGGATTTAGCAGTAGAAGAAACAGTATGGGGAAGACTATATAATACTGGTCAAGTATGTTGTGCATCAAAAAGATTTTTGATTGAAAACTCAGTAAAAGAAGAGTTCATAAAAAGAATGGTAGATAAAATAAATACTTTAAAAGTTGGAAATCCACAAGATATGAGTACAGACATAGGATGTTTAATTAGCGAAGAAGCAGCTATAGAAGTAGAAAGACAAGTTAATGAAACAATAGCGGCAGGAGCAAAACTTGTTATAGGTGGAAAAAGAAATGGTGCATTTTATGAGCCAACAATAATTGATGGCATAACACCAGATATGCCAGTTGCAAAAGATATGGAAATCTTTGGACCAGTTATATCAATTATTGGATTTGATACTTTAGAAGAAGCAGTTAAGATTGCTAATTCATCAATATATGGTTTATCTGGATCAATAATTACAAAAGATATAAGTAAAGCAATTAAAATTAGTGAACAAATGGAATGTGGCGGATTTGTTATAAATGGTGCATCATTCTTCCGTTCATTTGAACAACCATTTGGTGGATGGAAATATTCTGGAATTGGTAATGAAGGAATAATGACAACACTTAAAGAAATGTCTAGATTAAAAACAGTAATTTTAAAAAATATAACAAAATAGGAGAAAAAAATGTTTAATTACAAAGGAAAAGTTGTGCTTGTATCGGGAGCATCTTCGGGATTAGGTGCACAAATGGCAAAAGGCTATGCAAAACAAGGAGCAACATTAATTATTACAGCGAGAAGAATTGAAAAATTAGAAAGTGTAGCAAATGAAATAAGAAATTTTGGCGTTGAATGTTACCCAATAAAATGTGATGTTACTGATGTAGAGAGTGTTGAAAATATGACTCAAGAAGTAAAAAATAAAGTTGGTAAGGTGGATGTTTTAGTCAATTGTGCCGGAAGTGCTAAAAATGCTGGTGTGTTAACCATGACAGATGAGGAATGGGATTTTACAATAAAAACCGATATGACAAGCTTGTTTTACGTAACAAGATCAATAGGCAAATTAATGAAAGAAAATAATTATGGAAGAATTATTAATATAGCATCTATGTATGGAATGGTTGGAAATATGGCGATGGATACAGTTGCATACCATACGAGCAAAGGTGGAGTAATTAATTTCACTAGAGCAGTTGCAGCAGAACTTGCAAAATACAACATTACTTGTAACGCAATATGTCCAGGATACTTTGATACAGAACTTACTCATGATACTTTAATAACAGATGAGTTTACAGCATATATGAGATCAACAGTACCATTAGGTCGATACGGTAAAGAAGGCGAATTAAACGCTGCTGCGATATTTTTAGGTAGTGAAGAAGCAAGTTATGTAACAGGTGCGATTCTACCAGTTGATGGTGGATATACTGCAGTATAAAAATACAATTAGAAAGGAGATAAAATGTTAGAAGGAAAAGTTGCAGTTATAACAGGAGGGACAAGAGGTATTGGCTTTGCAATAGTTAAAAAGTTTTTACAAAATGGAGCAAAAGTTGTACTTTTTGGTTCTAAACCAGAATCAGTTAATACAGCAATTAACGAATTAAAAAAAGAAAATGCTGATTATGAAGTAATAGGATTTCATCCAAATCTTACTGATGTAAAGGAAATAAAAAATATATTTAGTCAAATAGAAAATATGTATGGCAAAATTGATATATTAATTAATAACGCTGGTATTTCTTCAAGAACTAAAATTGAAGAATATACAGAAGAAGAATACAACAATATAATAGATCTAAATTTAAAAGGGGTATTTATTTGTTCAAAAGAAGTTGTTCCATATTTGAAAAAAACAAAAGGAGTTATTTTAAATACGAGCTCAATGGTTAGCATATATGGTCAACCGTCTGGAGTAATGTACCCAACTAGTAAGTTTGCTGTTAATGGGATGACAAAATCTCTTGCAAGAGAACTTGC
>CALVOQ010000030.1 GCA_944350335.1 uncultured Bacilli bacterium | reverse complement strand
AAGTATAAAATTGATAAAAAAACAAGTATTTTCAGTACTTGAAAGACTATTTTGGGTTATAAAGTGTCAAACTTGGGATTCAAAGTGTGAAAAGCAAATTTGTTGTGATATTTACAGATAAAATACGTTTGATTTTTTACATTGATGCTTTTTTATTATATATACTGAATTTTGCGTGTCCCAAATGTTAAGAAAATCTAACTTGCAATATTTATATGTTGATGTTAAAATATATGTGACACATAGGATACTAATAAGATATGTTATTATAATATATAAATTTTACAACTTTAAACTTAAATTGAGGTAATCTTATGATTTTTTACAAAAACGTGGGATTTATAATTACAAGTTAATTAAATATTTTTTAAAGATTTTAACAATGTTATTTTGAACTAATGAGCCACAAACATTTGTGGACAAAATGAGAAAGTTAAGCGAACTGAATAACTTTAATAAAAGTTATCAGTCAGTTCAAACAAATTTAACAGTATGTGAGGTGTAATATGATATTAAATGTATGTAATAATTCGGGCATGTTAGGTATATTTTATTTGTGTAAAATAGTGATACAAATGATATGTTATATAGTGCCTGTTGTATTGGTTTTATCACTAATGATACGATTGGTAAAAGCATTATTTATAAATGAAGATATTGGGGTAACTTTTAAAAGTATAGCAAATAAGATAATTGCCGCTATATTAGTTTTTGCTGTACCAACAATTATAAACTCGGTTTTAGTATTAATTGGTGGAAGTTTAGAGTATCAAAGTTGTTTTGAAATGGCAACTCTAGAAAACATACAAATGTATAAAAAAATAGAAGAAGAAAAAAGGTTAGAAAACATAAACGAAATAGACCCTAGCAATCCAGATAATGATGGAAGCAGTAGCAGTGGAAGTGGCAATCAAACAATCAGTGGTTTAGAAAGTTATAATGACTATTATGTTGTATCAAACTCAATGGCTTTTAAGGAACACATAGAGGATGTTAACTTTTCTCAAGATTCTGACGTGGATGTATATGGTAGTTCATGTCTAGGATTTGCTTATGTCTACGCAAGCGCTATAATTACGGGAGACTTTACTATAACTAGAAATCAAAGCGGGCTTAGAAACGGAAATAGTCCAAATAGATGCCTAAGGGCGACTACTCGAGAGTTTTCTGATAAACAATCCGCACTAGATGTAGTATTTGATGAAATTGCAAATAATAAAGCTTGCATTTTAAAAGTTAATGGCAATGTTGAAGGGACAAGCCGCCACTTTGTTGTAGTAATCGGTATCAGAAAAAATGTCACAAAATCTTCATTGACAGAAGGTGATTTATTAGTATTAGACACTTGGGATGGACAAGTTGAAAAGTTAAAACCAGAAGGATCTAGGTTTATGATATCTCGCGATAATGGAATGTTTAGAGTTAGTACGATGCATTAAACGGGTGACTACTAGACAAAACAAATTGAATTATCGATTTTATAATTTGTTTAAAAATGAAAGGTATAGATTGTTTATGATAAAAAAAACGTTGTTATTAATATTTGCTACTATTATTTTATCTGGTTGTGACATTAAATATAATCTTGATTTTAGTGAAGGCCAAATAAAGGAAATTCTTGACTTTAATGTTTCTGATAGCGAAGTAGAAAATTGGATTGACGATGATTACGATTTTAAAAATGCTAAGGAATATTTTGAGGGTTTAGATTTCCCAAAATATAATGATGGATCAAATGATTATGGCTATGACGGAATGCCTACCAAACAACATGATAAAGAAATCATAGAAAAAGGCAATTTTACAAATGTTTTATATAGCGAAGTATATGATTACGAAGATTTTTATAATTCATATGCACTTCAAAAATGTTTTGATAAAGATAATATATCAATAATTAATAATGAGAATGGTTTTTATATTCATATCACTGGGCCTTTTCACTGCTTTTATGATGAAACAATTATAAATTTTTCTACTGATTACACAGTTTTAATTGGAAATTACATAGAAAAAAATAAAAATAATTATATTTGGAAGATTGATGAAGATAATCATAACGATATAGATATAGAATTTGCTGTTTCTTTTAAAGAAAATAACTATTTGAATGTATTTGATTTTATTGTATTAGCTATTTTGCTAATATTAAGTATTGCTACAATAATTGTATATAAAAAAATTACAAAAAGTTCAGTTTAAAATTGTTATTGTAATAACTTTACTAAATTAAGGTAATTTTATTTAGTTTGATATTTTTTTGAAATTTTTGTATAATTTAATATGTAAGCAGGTGAAAAAATGAATTTTCAAGATATTGCTTTAGCTCAAATAGCTATTAGAATAAGTCAATACCCAACTGATAATAAACCAGAATTTTTAATTCTTGGTAGAAGTAATGTAGGAAAAAGTAGTTTTATAAATACTTTAGTTAATAGAAAAAATTTTGCTAGGACTAGCAGTAAACCAGGAAAAACTCAAACATTAAACTTTTATTTAATTGATAATCTTTGCTACTTAGTAGATGTCCCTGGTTATGGTTACGCTCAAGTTACTAATAAAAAACAAGAGAAATTTGGATTGATGGTTGAAGAGTACGTTAAAAATCGACCTAATTTAAAACATGTATTTTTATTAATTGATTATAGACATAAACCAAGTGATAGTGATTTGATGATGTACGATTTTTTAAAGTATTATAATTTACCAGTTACAGTCGTTTGTACAAAGTATGACAAAGTTAAAAAAAGCGCTAAAGAGAAACAAAATAAATTAATTAATGATACTTTAGATATTGCACTTGATGATGAAATAATTAATTTTAGTAGCGTTACTAAGGTTGGCAAAGAATCTATTCAAAATACAATTAAAAGTAAAGTTAATATTTAATAATATAAATTATAAGTTAAGTATATGAAATGATGAAAAAACATAAACGTACAATTTTCTTATCAAATTAAAATTATTTTGTCTTTGAAAAAATACCCAATATAATATTGGGTATTTATTTTAAATTTGCATATGTTTGTTCTATGTCTTTACATTTTATATTTTTTATTTGGTACCATCCGTACTCAGTCATTTTATTAAATATATCGTCTTGCATTTGAATCGTTTCATCTAATCCATTTTTAAGCACTTTTCTTACTTTAGGATTAGATGATTCTAAGGTTCCATGAACATATACCTCCACATTGCTTTTTAATAATAACAGCATTTCTTCAAATAAAAGTTTATCCATTAATTATATCCTCCATAACGTTTAATAGTTTTTTTTCAATTGTTTTATGCGTTTTTTGTTGTGCTTTCATAAATGCTATCAATTCCTTATTTGTTAAGTTATTTATCATGTTTTTACATATTTGTATTAAATTCTGTTCATGTTTTATTGCATCTTCTAAATATAATAACTCTTTTTGTGTCATTTTATCCTCCTTTACTAATAGTATTTATATTTTTTTTAAAATTATGAGTATAATTCGATTTATAAAAACAATAAACGTTGACAAGTGGCAAACATTTATTTTATAATTATTTTGCTATTGTTTTTTTGTATAATAACTTTACACAACGCAATATTAATAATGAGAGGTAAAATATGGATAAGATTATAATTAGAGGCGCTAGAGAGAATAATTTAAAGAACATAGATATAGATATTCCCAAAAATAAATTAATAGTAATGACAGGAGTAAGTGGAAGTGGAAAAAGCAGTTTGGCCTTTGATACTATATATGCTGAGGGTCAGAGACGATATGTTGAAAGTTTAAGTGCATATGCTAGACAATTTTTGGGAAACATGGAAAAACCAGATGTTGATTCAATAGAAGGATTAAGTCCTAGCATAAGTATAGACCAAAAAACAACAAACAAAAATCCCAGAAGTACTGTTGGGACAGTCACTGAAATATATGACTATTTAAGACTGCTTTATGCTAGAATAGGTACACCGTATTGTCCAATACATAAAAAACCAATAAAAAGTCAAAGTATAGAAGAAATGACAAATAAAGTTTTAGCATTACCAACTGATACTAAAATAGAACTACTAGCACCGGTAGTTAGAGGAGAAAAAGGAACACACAAAGAATTATTAGATGAACTTAAAAAAAATGGATTTTCAAGAGTTAGAATTAATGGGGAGATTATAAACCTAAGCGAAGAAATCAATTTAGAGAAAAATATTAAAGATAATATTGAAGTTCTTGTGGATAGATTAAAAGTGAATGAAAAAACCAGATCAAGAATTTTTGAAAGCATAGAATTATGTACTAAATTAGCAAACGGCAAAGTAATTATAAATAATATAGACGTACAAGAAGAAATGTTGATGAGCGAAAACTATGCTTGTCCAGAATGTAATTTTTCAATTGAAGAGTTAGAACCGAGAATGTTTTCTTTTAATTCTCCTTTTGGCGCGTGTCCAGAATGTAAAGGATTAGGCGTTAAACTAAAAATAGATGAAGATATTTTGATTCCTGACAAAACTAAAAGCATTATGGGAGGAGCAATTAGCTCGTTTCAAAGTGGTGATACATTGGCAATGTATTATAAAAAATTAGGGGCTGTTGCAAAATATTACGATATTGATTTGAATAAGTCAATTAATGAGCTTACAAAAAAAGAATTAAACACAATTTTATATGGTTCAAAAGATAAAATAAAATTTGAATATCATTCTAAAAGCGGGAGTACGCTAAGAAGCAATGATTATTTTGAAGGTATAATTACTAATTTAGAAAGAAGATATATGGAAACTACATCTAATAGTATACGAGAATGGATAGAAGGGTATATGACCGAATTAGAATGTCCAAAATGTAAAGGCGCGAGATTAGATGATAGGATACTGAGTGTAAAAATCGGTGGAAAAAATATTTATGAAATGGGTCAAATGAGTATTAAAGAACTGAAAGATTTCTTATTACAAATAAAATTAAGTAATGAACAAAGAGAAATTGCAAATCTAATATTAAAGGAAATTAATGATAGACTTAGTTTTTTAATAAACGTTGGCTTAGAATATTTAACTTTAAACAGAAGTGCAGGAACACTTTCTGGTGGAGAAAGTCAAAGAATAAGATTAGCAACACAAATAGGGAGCAGATTAAGTGGAGTTTTATATGTATTGGATGAACCTAGTATAGGTTTACATCAAAGAGATAATTCAAAATTAATCGATTCATTAAAAGAAATGAGGGATTTAGGTAATACGCTGATAGTGGTCGAACACGATTCAGAAACTATGTTAAATGCTGATTATCTGATAGATATAGGACCTGAAGCAGGTGATAAAGGGGGATATGTCGTTGCAGCAGGAACACCAAAAGAGGTAATGAAAAATGAAAAAAGTATAACTGGCAAATATTTGAAAGGCGAATTGCAAATCGAGGTTCCAAAGCGACGTAGAAAACCGAAAAAATATATCGAAATTAATGGTGCCCAAGAAAATAATTTAAAAAACATAAACGTAAAAATCCCACTAGGAGTTATGACATGTGTTACTGGAGTAAGTGGGAGTGGTAAAAGTACTTTGATAAATGAAATTCTTTATAAAACTTTATCAAACAAATTATATAGAAGTAAAGAAAAAGCAGGGAAATGCAAAGGAATTAAAGGGATTGAACATATTGATAAAGTCGTACATATATCTCAAGACCCAATAGGAAGAACTCCTAGAAGCAATCCAGCAACCTACGTTGGTGTATTTGATGCAATTAGAGATGTGTTTGCAGAAACCAAAGAGGCTAAAATAAGAGGTTACAATAAAAGTCGCTTTTCGTTTAATGTTAAAGGTGGAAGATGTGAAGCTTGTTGGGGAGATGGAGTTAAAAAAATAGAAATGCATTTTTTACCGGATGTTTACGTGCCTTGTGATGTCTGTCATGGAAAAAGGTATAATAAAGAAACATTAAATGTTAAGTTTAAAGGTTTAAGCATAGCGGACGTATTAGAACTAAGGGTTGATGAAGCATTAAAAATATTTGAAAATATTCCTAAAATAAAAAAAGGTTTGGTAACAATGCATGATGTGGGTCTAGGTTATGTTAAATTAGGACAAAATGCAGTAACGTTATCTGGAGGAGAGGCCGCTAGAGTGAAACTTGCCAAAGAATTACAAAAAAGACCAACAGGTAGGAGTGTGTATATATTAGATGAACCATCTACTGGATTACATATACACGATATAAAAAGACTACTAGAAATATTACAAAGAATTGTGGAGAATGGGGATACAGTGATTATAATTGAACATAATTTAGATATAATCAAAGTGGCAGATTACATAATAGATTTAGGACCCGAAGGAGGAGATTTGGGTGGAACAGTTGTTGCATTCGGAACGCCGGACGAAATAAGTTTAAATAAAAAATCATACACAGGTAGTTATCTAAAACAAGTTTTATAATGCCTATTTAGAACAAAATAGAATAGAAAATAATTAGTAATAAATATCAAATCACACATTTGCCCTACTTCTTTCTTAATAGTAAAATTGTTGTGGAAAGAAAGTAAAATATGATTATAAAGAATTAAAAGAAAAATTAGAAAGATGTAAAAATATTGACTTAAAAGATGTTACGTTAGATGATATAGATGAAATAAGTTCTATAAATATAGATAGAAGAAAACCAAGTAATGAAAGAATATTAGAGTTTATAATGAAGGTAAAGAACCCTTATATATTTAAGTTAAATGGAAAATTAGCAAGAATAAGATTTTCAGAAGAAAGCAATTTAACTGCTGATGATTGTCTTACTAGATGTTTAGAAAATTTATATAAATAAAGTTAAAGGTGGTAATATATATAATAATTAATTATTCAGACCAAGAAGTAATAAAAAATCAATATTTATTGCAGGACCGATGCTAAGAAATGGTAATGTTGAATCTTGGAGAACAGAGGCATGTAAAAAATTAGAAGAATTAGGATTTGATGGAGTAGTTTATGTCCCAGAATATTTTACTTGGAAGCCAAAAGAGGATTATGTCGATCAAGCAATGTGAAAAAGAAATGCATTAACTGAAGCAACAGTAATTTTGTTTTGGATATCGAGAGAATTATCTGATGCCAGTGTTTACTACCAATTTAGAATTTGGATATTAATTACATTCGGGAAAAATTATATATGGTCATCCAGACAATGCAAAAAAAGTTAAATATTTAGATTGGTTATATAAGGTAGATTATAATAAAGAACTATTTTTAGATATTGATGAGTTATTAAAAGAATCTATAAATTGAGCAAATGAATTATATAAATCAGATTTTGATTTATTGCTGGAAGAGTCAGAAATTTATTTAAAGGATGATGAAAATGAGTGAAAATCAAGATAGAGGGTTGCATAAAAGTGTAATCAATTGGGAGAGACACATTTATGCCAAATGTATCACAAACTTTTAAAAAATAAGGTCTTTTCAAAAATAAGTTATTACATTTTTCAATAAAAGAAGTAATAAAAGGAGAATTTATGAAGTTAGAAGATTTAAAAATGGAATATGATAAATTACAATTAAAATATGGGGATAAAGATTTAGATTCTATATATAATGGTGGATGTGATAATAACCCAGATGTTTGTTTTGTATTTATGAATCCTACAAGTAGAAACATTGCTTCATCAAAGATTAGGAAAGGATTAAAATCTCCTTGGATTGGCACAAAAAACATTTGAGACTTATTTTATAATGTAAATTTATTGAATAAAAATATTTATAATGATATAAAATCAATTGAAGGGAAAGACAGGACAGAAGAATTTGCTAATAGTGTTTATAATGAAGTTTCATCCAAAAAATATTTTATAACAAATTTAGGGAAATGTACTCAAATTGATGCTAGACTATTGCCAGATTCAGTTTATAAAGAATATTTAGAATTGTTTGAACGCGAAATAGAAATCATAAATCCTAAAGTAATAATTTTATTTGGTAATCAAGTTAGTTCAATAGTTTTAGATGGAAAAATATCAGTATCACAATGTAGAAAAAAAGAATTTATTAAAACTATAAATGGGAAAGATTATAAATGCTATTCAGTATACTATCCTGTTGGTAATGGTAGATTAATATAGATAAATCAATTGAAGATATAAAATGGATAATTGAAAGAATTAGGTAATGAATTATAAAGAGGCAGGATATATTAGATTATCTAAAGAAGATAAAATAAAAGAAATAAAATATAAAGAATGAAAGGAGATGCAATATGGAAAATAAAATACAAACAATATCAAATTTTTTTGAAGATAAAGAAATAAGAAGTATATGGGATAGTGAAAAAGAAGATTATTATTTTAGTGTAGTTGATATAGTTAATGCTCTTACAGATAGTGCTAATCCACGTAAGTATTGGTCGGTATTAAAAACTAGACTAAAAAAAGCAGGCAGTGAAGTGACTACAAATTGTAGTCAGTTAAAAATGTTAGCACCAGATGGAAAAATTAGATTGCGTGATGCAGAATACTAAAAATATTTTTAGACTTATTGAATCTATACCAAGTCCTAAAGCAGAACCTTTTAAACTTTGGCTTGCAAATTTAGGTAGCGAAAGAATTAATGAAGTTTTTGATCCAGAAATAGCAGTAAATAGAGCAGTAAATTATTATAGAAATAAAGGATATTCTGATGAATGGATAAAAAGAAGACTTACTGGAATTGTAGATGGATTTCGTCTTACTGATGTTTGGAAAGAAGGTGGCATATCTAACCCGGTTGAATATGCTATGCTTACTAATGAAATATATAAAGGTTGGTCAGGAATGAAAGCAAGTGAATATAAATCATATAAAGGTCTTAGAAAAGAGTCATTAAGAGATAATATGACAGATATTGAAGTAGCACTTACAAATATTGGTGAAATTGCAACAAGAGATATTGCATTAACTGAGCATCCAGAAGGACTTAAAGAAAATTTGCGTGTTGCTGCGCGTGGTGGAAGTGTTGCTAAAGGTGCACGTGATTTATATGAAAAGGAGATAAAAAAATCTACAGTTTCAAATAAAAATGCTTTAAATTATGAATATATAGATGAAATCAAACAAATAGAAAGTAAAGTAGGTGACAAAAATGAGTAATGAAGAAAAAAGTTTCCAAAAAGGAAGTATTAACTGATTGATACCGATTTATTGCAACCCCTTTGAACATCCTTATAAATAAAGGGATTATGAGATTTTAGATCTTACACGTTTTAGCTAAAAATAGATAAAATTTTAACAAAAA
>CALVOQ010000029.1 GCA_944350335.1 uncultured Bacilli bacterium | reverse complement strand
AAAGAAAATTAATGTCATTATGGAATATGGTAATATTCTTTAACACTTATGCTAGTATAGATAAAATTGATTTAACAGATTTTACGCCATCATTAGACCAATTAACAACAATAGATAAATGGTTAGTAAGAATAACAGATGATTTTATCACATCTAGTACGAAAGCAATGGAAAATTATAGTTCTAAAGATGTGTGTGATTATTTTGAAAAGTATGTAGATGATGTATCTAACTTTTACATAAGAGTAAACAGAAGAAGATACTGGAAAAGTGAAGATGATATTGATAAAAAAATTGCATATTATGTGCTATTTAATTCAATTAAAACTGCGACTTTACTAATGGCGCCTATAATTCCATTTATGACAGAATATATATGGCAAAATCTAATTAAAGTATACGACAAAAATGTTGCAAGTTCAGTTCATTTGAGTAATTGGCCAACAATTAGTGAGTACATGATAGAAGAAGAAATAAAAGATTATACAAACTATGCTAGAAATATCATAACTATAGGTCTTAAAATAAGAAACGAAAAAACTATAAAAGTTAGACAACCGCTTAGTACAATATATTTAGAAAGTAAAAATTATAATGAAAATGTGAAAAAATATGAAGACATTATAAAAAATGAGTTAAACATTAAAGAACTTAAAGTATTAGATAACTTTGATAGTTTAAAAGATGAATATATGACATTGAACTTTAAAAATGCAGGAATGACATTTAAAAGTGAAGTAAATAAAGTTAAAGACCTAATTGAACAAAACAAAGATAACAAAGATTTAATTAATCAGTTAAAAGAAACCGGTCAAATTGAAATTGATGGTTATAAATTAGATCAAGATTTAATAATAATAAATTATAAAGAAAAAGAAACAATAAGACTATCAAGCGAATATGATTTAACAGTAGGATTAAATATAGAAATCACTAAAGACCTAAAAGAAGAAGGGTTACTAAGAGACATAATAAGAGAATGCCAAGTATTTAGAAAAAATGCAGGTTACGATGTAAGTGATAGAATCAATATAGAATTCATTAGTGATGATGCAGAAACAACGAACGTTATAAATAAAAACAAAAAAACTATAGAAAGTGAATTACTTGCAACAATTAGTGAAGTTACGAACCCAACTTACGAATCATATACAGAAGATAAAAAAGTATTAGTAAAAATGATAGTAAAAAGTCACAATTAAATGTGGCTTTTTTCATAGAATAAAACAAATTGAATAATATTTAACAGGTGAAAAAATGTTAAATAAAATATTAAATTTTTTAAAGAATATAAAAATATTTACTACTTCTTACTCAATAAATGTATTTCCTGAACCATTAACAAAAGAAGAGGAAGAAAAATATATAAAACTTATGATGAACGGAGACAAAAATGCAAGAAGTAAATTAATTGAACATAACTTGCGTTTAGTTGCACATATAGTAAAGAAGTTTGAAAACTTTAAAGAAGACTCTGATGATTTAATAAGTATTGGAACTATAGGTTTAATTAAAGGTATAGATTCATATAAAGAAAATAAAGATGTAAGAATAACCACATATTCAGCAAGATGTATTGAAAACGAGATATTAATGTATATTAGAAGTAATAAAAAAAATCATAATAATGTAAGTTTAGATGATTCAATAGGTTTTGATAAAGATGGCAATGAAATAACATTTTTAGATATATTAAAAGAAAATGGAACAGAAGCAAGTGAAGAATTATATGTAAAAGAAAATATAATTTTACTTAAAAATTACATTGATTGTTTAAGTGAAAGAGAAAAACAAGTAATTATAAATAGATATGGTTTACTAAATAAAGAAGAAAAAACTCAAAAGGAAATAGCAAAAGAAATGAAAATATCTAGAAGCTATGTATCAAGGATTGAAAAAAGAGCTTTAGTTAAAATGTTAAGAGAGTTTATAAGAAATAATAATGTCTCATAAGTAGACAACATTATAATAAAATGTTATTATTATATTAGTGGTAAAATATGAAAAAAAATAACATGTATTATATTAAAAAATGTGCGCCTTATTTTATGAAAGTAAAATGGCATTTAGTTTTTTTTATACTTTTTAGCATTTTGATTTCAGCAAGTTATACCTTTTTACCTGCGTTTGGTGGATATGCTTTAGAAGAAGTTATAAATAATAATCTAAATAAAGGGATGCTTATATGTATCATGTTATTAATTATTTCTATAGTTGCATCTTTGCTTGAAGTATCTTTAAATAGATTATATATTACTATTCAGAATAAAGTCTGTACAAATATTAGGAAAGATTTAATAAGTTCATTTTTAGATATAAAGACAAAATATATTAATAATAAATCTTCCGGTATGTTTTTATCAAGAATTAATAATGATCCTTTGTTAGTTTTTAATGCTTTTAATTCAGTACGGGCAGCATTAACGGATATTCTTTCTAATTATTTGTAATATTTTATATATCTTATTTAAATTTTATACTTGGGATAATTACACTCCTAGGGACAATTCTAATATACATAATTGAAAAAAAGGCTATGGTGATTTACACTGAGAATAGAAAAAAACTTTCTGATGATAATTTAAAAATATCTTTTAATGGAAGAGTAATTGATAACAAATGTTTGAATAATAATAATAGTTATGATAATATAATATATACCAATTTAAATATTAAAGAAATTAAAATATTTGATGTTGCAAACTTTGTTAAAAATAATTATAAGTTCGACAAAGTAGATAATATTAGTAACTCTGAAAAAATTGAAATGCTTATACAAAAAATTGACAAAAAAATAAATGATTTAGATAAATAATTATAAGTCAAAATTATTAGGAGGATTTGATATGTTTTTAAATAATAGACATGCTAATAAAAATAACATTATTTTTAATTATATGGAAGCCAAATTTATTTGTAATTGGGAAAATTATAGTGTATATATTTTTTGCGAATTAGAAAATGATAATTTTGCAAATCAATTTCCTTCGTTTGTTTTGGCAAACAAACATAATCAATTAAGGTTATCTACACATGATGAGACTGATAATATTATAAAATTTATTAGATCTAACGAATTGATTTACAATAATCATAAAGAACTATTAGATGAATTTTCTGTTCAATATACTATCATGGAGAATATAGATGAAATCAGAAACTTCGTGTTTAATGATAGAAATATTAATGAATTAATCATTATTAAAAATAAATGTATTGATTATTGGCTTTATTTGTTATCAAATGAAACTAAACAATTGTGGGTAATTAATAGTACGTTTTACAAATTAAAGTTGGAGGAAATATTGAATAGCATTTTGATGCTAAAAAACGATGACATATTTAAAGAAGAACTTAGTTATTTAAAAGAAACGCATGAAGGTATTAAAAATAAAAACAAAACTTTATTAATAAAAATACTCAGAGACATTAAAGTAATTGAATCATAATAATATCTATAGAATCGAAGCGTTGCTTTGATTTTTTCTTTTAATGGTAAATAGAAGTTAAATATGATAAAATAAACATAGGAAGTGAATATTATGTTTATTGATGAAGTTATACTAAAAGTAATTGCAGGAAAAGGTGGAGATGGTTGCACTTCTTTTCGCCATGAAAAGTTTGTAGAAATGGGAGGCCCTGATGGTGGAAATGGTGGAAAAGGTGGAAACATAATATTCGTAGGAGACGAAGGTCTTAAAACGTTAATTGATTTAAGATACAAAAAATTAATAAAAGGTAATAAAGGCGAAAATGGTAAAGGTTCTAACAAAACGGGTTCAAAAGGCGAAGATGTATACGTAAAAGTACCTATAGGTACAACTGTAATAGATGAAGAAAGTGGTTTAATAATATGTGATATAACAAAAAATAGAGAAGAATTTATCATTGCTACTGGCGGTCGTGGCGGAAAAGGAAATGCTGCTTTTAAATCAAATGAAAATAAAGCACCACTTACTAGTGAATATGGTCTTCCTGGTGAAGAAAGAATAATTAAATGTGAATTAAAATTACTCGCTGATGTAGGTTTAATAGGGATGCCATCTGTAGGAAAAAGCAGTATAATAAATGCAATTAGTCGCGCTAATGCAAAAGTTGCAAACTATCACTTTACAACATTAAATCCTAATTTAGGAGTAGTAAAAGTTAATGAAGATTCATATGTAGTAGCAGATTTACCAGGATTAATAGAAGGCGCGAGTGATGGAATTGGCTTAGGAGATAAGTTTTTAAAACATGCGACGAGAACAAAAGTAATAGCTCACGTTGTAGATATGTCGGGTATTGAATATGATCCATATGAAAGCTATATAACTATAGAAAACGAACTAAAAACATATAGCGAAAAACTTTACAACAAACCAAGATTAATCATAGCCAATAAAATGGACATGCCAAATTCAAAGAGCAACTTAGAAGACTTCAAGAAAAAAATAAAAGACATTGAAATAATACCAATAAGTGCTGTAACAAACGAAAATATTGATAACCTTAAGTATAAATTATTAGAATTGGTAAAAGAGCATAAAGATGATGAGATATACAATAACTTAGAATTTGAGAGTTATGTATTATATGAATTTAAAAATGAAAGACCATATGAAATAATAAAAGTAAATGAAAATACTTGGGAGATAAAAGGTAAAAAACTAGAAGATTTACTTAGAATGACCAAATTCAATAGTGATGAAGCAACATTAAAATTTGCACGAAAACTAAAACGTATGGGAGTAGATGAAAAATTAAAAGAACTCGGAGCTAAAGAAGGCGACATAGTAAAAATATTAGATTATGAATTTGAATATGAAGAAAGACTAAAATATTAAGGAGTAAAAATGATAGAAAACTTTAGACCAGATATTTATTGTAAAAGTATATTTGATGTAAATTATAAAAAACTAAAGAAAAAAGGAATTAAATGTATACTACTAGATTTAGATAACACACTTGCCCCAGTAAACGTTGGTAAACCAACCAGGCAATTAAAAAACTTTTTATATGAATTAAGAGAAAACGGATTCCATCTAATCATCATGTCAAATTCTCCTAAAAAAAGAATAGAACCATTTAAAAACGAGCTTGAGTTAGATGCCGCTGCATTTAGCATGAAACCTAGAAAAATCAAATATATAAAAATACTAAAAACATTTGGTTATAAACCAGAAGAAGTCGCTGCCGTTGGAGACCAATTCTTAACAGATATCTTAGGTGCAAATAGAATGCAAATTACAAGTATATTAGTTAATCCAATGAGTAAAAAAGATGGAATAACTACTAATTTTAACAGAATAATTGAAAAAATGATAATAAAAAAATTAGAAAAAAAAGATATGTTTGAAAGAGGAAAGTATTATGAATAAAAAGTGTATTGGTTGTGGTGCATTATTACAATACACTTATCCAAGTATGGAAGGGTATGTAAAAAAAGAAGTATACGAAAAATCAAAATATTGTGAGAGATGCTTTAAAATTAAACATTATGGAAAGTTAGATGTAATAGAAATAAAAAAAGATTTTTTAAGTATGATAAAAAATATAAGAAACGCAGAATGCGGAATTATATATTTAATTGATTTATTAAATCTAAGCAATATAAACAAAGAATATATTTCATATCTAGAGGAAGACGATATAATTTTACTAACTAAAAAAGACATATTACCTAAAAGTGTAAAAGATAAAAAAATAATAAAATACTTTAAAGAAAACTTTAAAACAAAGAGTAACGTTGCAGTTATAAGTAGCGTTAAAAAATATAATATTGATTTACTTTTCAAACAATTAGATAAAAATCCAAAAACATATTACGTAGTAGGACAAACTAATAGTGGAAAAAGTACATTCATAAATGCACTAGTAAGTAGTATAGGTAGAAGTGGTAATATTACAACAAGCGTATTACCAAATACAACTACAGAATATATAAAGATACAGATAAATAATAAATTATCTATAATAGATACACCAGGATTTATTGAAAAAAACTCTATATATAATTACATAACAATAGATAAAATAAAAGAAATAATTTCAAAAAAGGAAATTAAGCCGAAAATATTACAAACTAAAAGTGGTTTTACAGTAATAGTAAGCGACTTACTAAGGATAGATAATGTTGGAAAAGATAAAATAAGTTTAATATTTTATATGAATAATAATATGAAGTTTCAAAAAGTAAAAATAAGCACAAAAGATGACTTAAAAAGTCTACCAAAAAAGAACATAATAGTAGATGGTAAGACTGATGTTGTAATTAATGGGCTAGGTTTTATCAAAATACCTTGTAAAGCCAACATAGTGATATATACGCTAGATGAAGATATAATAACATTAAGAAATAAAATGATATAAAAGGAGGCGGTTTTTATGGGACGTATTAAAATAATGGATGAGATCCTTTCAAATAAAATCGCTGCAGGAGAAGTAGTTGAAAGAATATCAAGCGTAGTCAAAGAGTTAGTGGAAAATAGTATAGATGCCAAAAGTAATGAAATAAAAATCGAATTACAAGGGGCAGGTACAAAAGAAATTAAAGTGACAGATAATGGTGAGGGGATGGACGAAGAAGACGCTATATTAGCTTTTACTCCTCACGCGACTAGTAAAATTAAAACAGAAAATGATTTGTTTTTCATAAATACATTAGGCTTTAGAGGAGAAGCATTAGCAAGTATCGCAAGTGTTAGTGAAGTTACATTAACGACAAATAATGGTTTAGAAGGCACAAAAGTATATATAAAAGGCGGAAAACTTATCTCTAGTGAAAAAGGTAACTGGAATAAAGGAACTATAGTTAGCGTCAAAAACTTGTTCTATAATACACCAGCTAGATTAAAGTTTTTAAAAAGCATGATAACAGAACTAAATAATGTAGTGTCATTGGTGGAAAAGCTTTCATTAGCAAAACCACATATATCGTTTTCATTATATAGTGATAATAGGCTAGTATTAAGAACGTCAGGCAGCGGAAACTTGCTTAAAGTTATACATGAAATATATGGTTACAATGTCAGTAAAAACATGTTAGAAGTAAAAGGCGAAAACCTTGATTATGAAATAAATGGATATATAAGTAACATAAATATAAATAAAAGTAACAAAAACTCAATGATTACATTAGTAAATTCAAGAATAGTTGAAAACTCATATTTAAATAAAATAATTAAAGAGGCATATCACACGGTTTTGGCAGAAAATAAGTATCCAATAGTAATTTTAAATATAAATACAGACCCTACACTTATAGATGTAAATATACATCCAACAAAACAGGATATAAAGTTTAGTAAAATTGACACATTAGAAGAATTATTATTTAGAATTATTAAGGATAAGTTATATAAAGTAGATAACAGGTACACTGTAGAGCACTCAGTTCGTGAAGAAGTCAATTATGAAAGACCAGTAGAAGCAAGAGAAACATTTAAAATAGAAGAAGAAACAGAAAACTATACATATGTGGAGCAAGAGGCAATAGATTTTGAAAAGTATGAACGGACTAACGAATACGATAAGGATGAAGTAATTATACATGCAGTTGGGTTAGCTTTAGGAACATATCTATTTGCAAATGATGAAGAAAATGTATATATGATAGATATACATGCAGCAAATGAAAGAATTAATTATGAACGCTATTTAGAAAAATTAAAACAAGAGAAAACAAGCACGACTTCAATGTTAATCCCAATAAATATAGAACTGCCATTAAACGAATATAATACAGTAATGATGCACGAAAAATTACTTAATGACTTAGGAATAGCATTTGAAGAGTTTGGAATAAATACTTTAAGAGTTACTGAACATCCAACGTGGTTAAAATTAGGATATGAAGAAGAAAGCATAAGAAAAATAATAGATTTAATAATAAGCTATAATGAAAAATTTGATAGAGTTAAATTTAATGATAGGCTAGCTATGACACTAGCATGTAAAATGAGTGTTAAAGCTAATACTAATATAAGTTATAACGAACAAGAAGAACTGCTTAAAAGATTATTCAAGTGCGAATTTCCGTATACTTGTCCTCATGGAAGGCCAACAATTATAAAATATACTAAATACGAGTTAGAAAAACTATTTAAGAGGGTAGTATGATATTAGTAATAGTCGGACCAACAGGTATTGGAAAAACAAAATTAAGCATAGAACTAGCCAAAAAATTAAACGCAGAAATAATTAATGCTGATTCTGTACAAATATATAAAGAAGTAAACATTGCATCGGCAAAAATTAAAAAGGAAGAAATGGAAAATATAAAACACCACATGTTAAGTACAAAGAGTTTAAAAGAAAAAAGTACTATTTATGATTTTCAAAAAGAAGGTAGAAAAATAATAGATGAACTGTTGGAAAAAGGTAAAAACATAATTATAGTAGGTGGCTCTGGTCTATACTTAAAGGCATTGTTATATAATTATGAATTAGAAGAAGAACAAGAAAATAACAACTATTACAGCGAATTAAGTAACGAAGAGTTAAAAAATAAAATTGATATAATTTATCCAAAAAACAACATACACGTAAACAATAGAAAGAGGTTAGTTAGATTCTTAAATTACTATGAGAAAACTGGTAAAATAATAAATAATAAAACAAATAAAAATGAAAAAAAATATAACTTTAAATTAATTGGTTTAACAACTGATAGAGAAACATTAAAAAGACAAGTCAACAATAGAGTAGATGAAATGATAAAAGAAGGCCTTATAGAAGAAGTAAAAGACTTATATAAAAAGAACTATCCTAAACTTGACCAAATAATTGGATGTAAAGAATTAATTCCATACTTTGAAAAAAAGACATCATTAGATGAAGCAATAGAAAAAATAAAAAGTAATACAAGAAAATACTTAAAAAGACAATATACCTGGTATAATAATCAAATGAAAGATATAAAGTGGTTCAATGTAGATATTGAAAACTTTGAAAACACGATAAAAGAAGTTATTTTGTATATAGAATAACTTCTTTTACTATGCTTCTAGATAAAAATCTTCATCAAAAACATGCTCTTCAGGGTCTAATTCCAATAATCTATTTGTATCTACTAAAAAATAAGAAGATTGATATTTAGGATTATTAGTATCATTCCAAGTTAAGTCTAAATGAAGCCATTCGCCATCTATAAAAACCAAATTCCAAACATGTTCATCACTTGAAATCTTTATATTAGGAATATTTAATTTATCTAAAAATAACCCCATCGCATCAGAATATCCTGTACAAATAGCATAACCTTGAACTAAAGCACCATAAGCGGTATTAGATCTATAACTACTAGTATCTGTGCTAGCCAT
>CALVOQ010000028.1 GCA_944350335.1 uncultured Bacilli bacterium | reverse complement strand
CCGTAAAATAAGGAAATAATGGTAATTATGATAATACTTATAATACTGAAAATACTGTCTTGGGATTTTCATGTGGCTCAGGCAAGAAGTATAAACAATGTTGTGGAAAGTAGTATAAAATAAGGGTGTTGACAATGTTTTAGTTGTGTACATCCTTTTAAATAACAAAAGAGGTCTTTGATGGAAGAAAAAAATGATATAGTTATATATCAATTAGAAGGTGGGTAACAGAAAGATTAAAAGAGTATATAATTAAAGGGTTTACCATAAATGATGATAGACTTAAAGGTAATGGCGGAGGGAATTATTGGAAAGAATTACTTGCTAGAATTAAAGATATAAGATCATCAGAAAAAGTATTGTATAGACAAGTCCTTGATTTGTATGCAACTGCAGTGGATTATAATCTGAAAGACGAAAAAACCATTGAATTTTTTAAGATTGTTCAAAATAAACTTTATTTTGTGGCACATGGACATACAGCGCCAGAAGTTATTTATAAAAGAGCAGATTCAGAAAAACCTTTTATAGGATTAACAACGTTTAGTGGTGATTTACCAATAATGAGTGATGCAATAATTGCTACAAATTATCTGACAGAGGAAGAATTGAAAATATTAAATAATTTACTATCAGGATATTTTGATTTTTCTGAATTAAAATTAAATATGGTAGAAATTCATTTTCAATGTTACTAACACAAAGATAGCAAAAATATTAAAGATTTAGAATTATTACAAAAACAAGTTAACGAAGAAAATTAATTAATAACTAATTAAAATAGTATTGGCATTTATTACTGATACTTTTTTTGTTGTAAAATAGAAATTTAGAAAAAGATGAAGATAGAAAAAAGATTTAGTAACAGCAGTAATTTAACGCTTATAATAATTTTTTACTCAAAAAATAAATAACCAAAACTGGTTATTTACTTAACTCTTTCAAGTTCCTCAACAATAGTTTCCATAATAGGGACATCATAAAACTTTTCAATAGGCACGTTTAAAACTTTGCTAATTTTGTATAAATTATAAGTACTAATCCCTTGAGTTATATTATCGCTTTCTAAGGAGCCGATTAGTGGAGTAGAAACGCCTATCAATTTTGCTAGACGAGCTTGAGTCATTTTTTCTGAATTATTAATATTATAAAGTTCCCTATAAAATTTGATATTTCTACCTATTATTTGGTTAAGCCTATCTTGCTCATTCAATATCTTATTCATCACATTCCTCCAATATTATTAATCATAAATGCTAAAAAACAACATCATTTGTTATTGACAATAACAATATCAAAAGGTATAATGAAATTGTTAGTAAAAATAACAAATTCCGACATTTTTACTACGCAGAAAGAGTGAAGTAGCATTCATCGTAAATTAAGATAATAAAAACCCTTACAAATTTATTAATCTTTATTTGTTCACTCTTTCTATTATGATTATAACATATTATACATAAAAATCTACACTTAAAATTATAAATAATAGTTAAAATATATAAATATTATAAAATCATAATATTTTATTTTTCAAAACTATGAGCAAAGAAATGTTCGTTGTATTTTGACATTTTTTTTTTAATGTGTTACAATTAACAAACGGAGGATTTATGAAAGTAATACTCATTAAAGATGTTAAAAAGACTGGTAAAAAAGATGATATACTAGAAGTTAAAGATGGATACGGAAAATATTTAATATCTAATAATTTAGCAGTATTATATACTCCAAAAAGTAGTAACATATTAAAAAACGAACAGGCCACGAAAAGAGAACAAGAAAACAATGACATCAAACAGGCAAATGACATAAAAAAGCAATTAGAAAATACGAAATGTATTTTTAAGGTAAAAACAGGAAAACAAGATAAAGTATTTGGAAGTATAAGTAGTAAGCAAATTAGTGAAAAACTAAAAAAATTAAATTTTAACATTGACAAGAAAAAAATAAAAATAACAAATGAAATAAATACATTAGGGACACATAACGTAGAAATAGAATTACATAAAAAAGTAAAAGCGGATTTACATGTAATTTTAGAAGGTGAAAAGTAATGGCAAGAATAGAACCAAATAACTTAGAAGCCGAAATAAATACATTAGGTTGTGCTTTTTTAAGCAAAGCATCTTTAGATAAAATAACAGAAGAATTAACTGAAGAAATGTTTTATAGTGGTAAAAATAAGACAATATTTTCAGCAATATTAAAGTTACATAGAAATGATATTGCTGTTGATATTACTACAGTTTCTAACGAACTTGAAAAGAGCAAACAATTAGGAAATATTGGCGGTATAGAATATTTAACTGAAGTTATAAATAGTGTAGCAACAACGGCTAATTTAGATTATTATATAAATATAATATACACTAAATATGTACTAAGAATGTTAATTGAAAAGTCAACCATGGTAATAAATGAATGTTATGAAGAACAAAAGGATTTAACTGAAATAGTAGAAATAGCAGAAAAACAAATCTTAAGCGTTAACAGTAATAGAATGACAAAAGAAATAAGGGGTATCCAAGATATTATTTCAAAAGCACAGGAAGAAATTGAAATGTTGGCTAAAAATGGAAGTGATATAACAGGAATACCAAGTGGATATTATGACTTAGATGCCAAAACAGCCGGCTTTCATGAAAATGAATTAATAATTATTGCAGGGCGTCCTGGAATGGGTAAAAGTGCTATTGTATCTAACATGGCAACCAACATGGCGATAAATAGCAAAAAAAGCATTGCTATGTTTACTCTAGAAATGGGCGCAGAGCAAATAGTAAATAGGATGTTTGCAACCGTTGGACAAATTGATGCACATAAATTAAGAACTGGGCGTCTAGAAAACATTGATTGGAAAAAATTGGACGAAGCAATAAGTAAATTAGCAGACGCAAATATTTTTATAGATGATACACCGGGAATAACGGTTAGTGAAATTAGAAGTAAATGTAGAAGGCTGAAAAACAGCGAAACAGGACTAGATATGATTGTTATTGACTATTTACAATTAGTAAGCAGTTCTAACAAATATAGTGGGCAAAGAACACAAGAAGTAAGTGAAATTTCAAGAGATTTAAAAAAACTTGCGATGGAACTAGATGTTCCAGTTATAGCATTGGCCCAGTTGTCTAGAAGTGTAGAAATGCGCGAAAACAAAAGACCAATTATGAGTGACTTAAAAGAAAGTGGGTCAATAGAACAAGACGCAGATATAGTAATGTTTTTATATTGCGATGATTATTATAATTTTAAAGCAAAAGACAGACCTAATTTGTCACCAGTAGAACTTATAATAGCAAAACACAGAAGCGGTTCGACTGGAACTATAGATCTAATGTTTGAAAGAAACACATTAAGTTTTAAAAACTATAAAAAGAGTGAGGAAGAGTAATGACTAAGAAAAGTAAATGTTTTGGCATTATATTTACAATATTAATGGCAGGACTTATATTTATATTAGGATTTGATAGAGAAACATTTGAAGATTATCCCGTTGAGGTTTATCAAGTATATTTAAACGGCAAAATCATAGGTGTAGTAGATAACAAAGAAGAGTTATATGAAAAAATTGATAAAGAACAAAATGCTCTTAAAGAAAAGTATAATGTAAATAGTATTTATCCCCCAGAAGGACTTGAACTAGTAAGTGTTAATACGTATAGTGCTACAATCAATACCGCAAACGAGATATACGAAAAAATAAAAGACATGGACAATTTCACTATTGAAGGTTATGAAATAACAATCAAAACGGATGAAGCTAGCGAATCTTTTTATATTTTAAATGAAGAAGATTTAAACACAGCAATAGATAACACAATTAAAGCATTTGTTGATGAAGAAAGTTTAGAAGCATATAGAAATAACACACAACCCGAAATAAAGGATGAAGGAGAAATAATAAAAGATATTTATATCAAAGAAGACATAATAATAAAAGAAATGTACATACCATCAAATGAGGAAATATTTACTAATTCTAACGATTTAACGAGATATTTACTATTTGGTACTACAGAAAATCAAAAGACATATACAGTTATGCCTGGAGATACAGTTATTGACATTTCGAATAAAAATAGTTTAAATCCAATAGAATTTTTAATTGCAAATCCAGATATCATAAGTGAATATCAATTGTTATTTCCTGGAACACAAGTTAATATAGGTTTGATTAATCCAAAGATAAGTGTAGTTGAAGAAAGAATAATGACAACTATTCAAGAAGTACCTTATGGAACATCTATAAATTATGATGAAAGAATGAAAGTTGGAACAACTTATACAAAACAACAAGGAATAAATGGAGAAAGTAAAGCGACATTTGAAATAGAATCAATAAATGGAGAAGATACAAGTGCTACTAGACTAAGTTCTGAAACAATAAAACCAGCAGTAGATGAAATTATTGTAAAAGGTGGTTTAAGTATCAACTATGCTGGAGCTCCAGAATATTGGGCATGGCCAACGATACAACCATATGTTATAACATCAAGAGTAGGTTGGCGTTGGGGTAGATATCACAATGGAGTAGACATTGCTGGTACTGGTCATGGGTCACCAATTTATTCAATTCAAAGCGGAGTAGTAGTATCTCTTGGATACAATAGTACAATGGGTAATTATGTATATGTAGACCACCAAAACGGGTATGTTTCAGTATATATGCACTTAGCTTTTCATGCTGATGGTCTAACAAAAGGATCAACTGTTTTAAAAGGACAAGAATTAGGTGGTATGGGTACTACAGGTAGAAGTACAGGGACACATTTACATTTAAGCGTGTGGGTTAACGGATACCCATATAGTTCTGGTGCAGACTTCATAGACCCATTGGAGTTATATAATCTTGAATGAAAATAGCAGTATTGGGTAGCGGTTCAAAAGGAAATTCAACATTCATAGACATTAATAATAAAAAAATATTAATAGATGTTGGGTTTTCTTATAAACTACTAAAAGAAAAATTAAAAAAAATCAATGTAGATCCTAAAGAAATAGATTACACATTAATTACACATGAACATACTGACCATACGTATGGATTAAAAGTGTTTATGAAAAATACAAAATCAAAAATATTAATGACAAAAAAATTACATGAAACTTTATTATATGATGTGCAAGTTGAAAATGTTCAACATCTAGAGGAAACCCAAATACTTTCAGATATTACTATAGACTTACTACACTTATCACATGATGCAGTAGATCCAGTAGGATTTTTGATAGAATCAAATAATGAGTCGCTAGTTTATATAGCAGATACAGGGTACATAAATCATAAATTATTTGAAAAAATTAGCAACAAAACATATTATTTATTAGAGAGCAATCACGATACAGAAATGTTAATAAATGGACCATATCCGCCACACTTACAACGAAGAATTTTAAGTGATAAAGGCCACCTTTCAAACGAGTTTTGTGGAACGTATTTGTCAAAATTAATAGGTGAAAACACAAAAAAAATAATATTAATTCACTTAAGCGAAACAAATAACGCCCCCGATATTGCTTTAGAAACCACAAAAAAAATACTAAAAGAAAATGATATATATTTTGACGAAATAGAATGCGCGGAGCAAGAGCAAATGGTGAAGATTTAATGATAACAATTTTATGTGTAGGAAAACTTAAAGAACAGTATTTAATAAAAATGTGTGAAGATTATAAAACTAGAATTAATAAATATCATAAATTAGAAATAATTGAAATAAAAGACAGTAACAAACAAGAAGAATGTAAAATAATAGAAAAAAGTATTACAAAATACGACCAAGTTTTAACACTTGACATAAATGGAAAAACTGTTAATACCGAAGAGTTCAAAGAAATAATTGAACAAAGATTTACAAATGGAGAATCAAGTATTTGTTTTATTATAGGTGGTTCAGATGGCTTAACAGAAAGAATAAAACAGTTATCAAATCAAATAATATCATTTTCAAAATTAACATTTCCACATGGGCTTTTTAGAGCAATATTACTAGAACAAATATACCGATCAATGAAATTAATGAACAGTGAAAAATATCATAAATAAAAACGACAACTTAGTCGTTTTTTATATTTAATTTAGATTTAATATAATCTTCACTAATTTCTTTATCACTTAAGTGAATTTTTTCATGTCCTATTACTTGATAATGTTCATGACCTTTTCCAAGTAAAAGAAGAACATCGTTGTTATTTAACATATCAATTCCGTATTTAATTGCTTCGGTTCTGTCAACTATTTCTATAAAATTACTATTGACTACTCCAGCAATCATATCATTTAATATTTCTTTGGGATCTTCCGTTCTAGGATTATCGCTAGTAAAAATTGAAAAGTCGGATAACTCAGTGGCAATTTTAGCCATTTCTGGCCGTTTAGTCTTATCTCTATCTCCTCCACATCCAATTAAAGTTATAACCCTACCATTAGCAAACTCTTTTATTGATTTAATAATATTTAATTCAGCATCTGGAGTATGTGCATAATCTATAATAATAGTATTATTTTTATAATAAACTTTTTCCATACGACCCACTGGTGCATTTAATTTTGAAACAATGTTAATAGCTTCGTCAAGATTAAAATCAAGCTCAAATAAAATTATTAACATAGATAAAACGTTATAAACATTATGTTTTCCAGAAAGATTAGATTTAACTTCGTATAGTTTGTCTTCAAAACTAAACTTAAAGTTAGTTGATTTACTATCCGTTTTAAAACTAACTATTGTAAAGTCACTATTACTAAAACCATAAGTAACGTTTTTATTGCCTGCTATAAACATCTTATCTTTATAATCAGCATCATTGTTAATAATAGCAATTTTATCATTTTTTAACTTAGTAAACAAAATACTTTTAGCTTCAGCATAAGCATCAAAAGTTTTATGGTAATCAAGATGATCTTTTGTTAAATTAGTAAAAAGAGCAACATCAAAGTTGATTCCACACAACCTATTCAATGATAAGGCATGACTACTAACTTCTATTACAACGTATTCAATAGCATTTTCCTTGCATTCATATAACAAATTATACATTTCTAAAACATCCGGTGTGGTATTAGGAAGTTCTTTTACCATACGTCCGTTCATATAAAAACCGATGGTTCCAATATAAGCAACTTTTTTTTCAAGTTGTAATAAAGCATTATAAAGTAAATAACAAGTGGTTGTTTTACCATTAGTTCCAGTAACTCCAATAAGTTTTAATTTATCAAAATCTTGACTATAATTTTCCTTTAAATATTGAGCTAAGTATTCAGAGCTGTTAGGAACAACTATAGTAGGAACAGAATAATTACCATGTTCGCATATGATTTTAGTCGCTCCGTTTTCAATTGCCTTGTCAATATAATCGTGGCCATCCACAGTGTAACCTTTGATAGCAACAAATGTATCGCCTAGAACTATTTTTCTAGAATCAGTTTTAATATTTAACATAAAACCTCCTTAAATATAACTACTATAAATATATCAAAAATAACAAATGGTAGAATATATAAACAAGAAATTATACACTTATTTACATTAAAGAGAATAAAGCGCATATATTTTATTATGCAAAATTACATATGGATAACTTTAGTAATAATTCTAACAATAGTATCACTAAACATCTCAAAAAAATTAAATTACAGCAACTATAATATAAAAAAAATGCTTACTAAAATAGATAAATCCGGATTATTTATGGCATTAGGAACAAAAATAGGTGTAGGTTCAATAATTGGAACAGCATCAAGTATTCTTATAGGTGGACCCGGAACAATATTATGGACTATAATATTTACACTTATATTTTCTAGTTTAATATATGCAGAAAGTTATTTAGGGAAAAAATATAAAGATACAAAAACTAACATAAGTGGCCCATATTTTTATATTAGAGAAGGTTTAAAAAATAAAACACTAGCTATCATAGTAACATTATTACTGATAGTAACATATTCACATTTTTTCTTAATGATACAAACAAATACTATAATAGAAGTTTTTCATAACAATGTATGTGTGACTATAGCCATTATAATATTTTTAATACTAACAACTTATTTAAACATAAGTGAAACACTAAAAGTATTGAACAAAGTTGTTCCATTAATGTGTGCAATATTTATATTAATAGGAAGTTACATAATAACAAAAAACCATACAATGCTTCTAGATATTTTAAAAATAATATTAAAAGACGCGTTAAGTTATAAAGGATTAACCATTGGATTAGTAATAAGTATAAAAAGAAGTATATTTCAAAATGAATTACTAGTAGGGACTACATCTATTTCAAGTGGAATAAGTGATGAAGATAAAAAAACAACTGCATATACACAAATATTAGGAGTTTATTTTATAAGTTTTATAATATGCACATTAACTGCCTTTTTAATTTTAATATATCTAGAAAACACAGAAATACAATTTACCTCATATAATGAACTATTATTAAACGTATTTAATTACCACCTAGGAGATTTCGGTGCAATTATATTTATAACAGAAATAATATTATTTTCAATTACAACAATATTAAGCGGATTTTACATAGGTAATAGTTTAATGAACTATTTTACTAGCAACAAATATGTTAAAATATCAATAAAAATAAGTATGCTTATTGCATGTGTTTTTGGTTTAATTTTTAAAAATGATTTAATATGGTTGCTAATAGATGGTATACTGTTTATAATAATTATACTGAACGGATACGCAATATTTAAATTAAAAGGTGAAGTAAATGATAGGTAATGATTGGGATAAGTTATTAAAAACAGTTTGGGAAAGCGATGGATTTAAAAAGTTTATGTGTGAAGTAAACAAGCAATACAAAAATAAAATATGTTTTCCTAAATATGAAAATATATTTAATGCGTTAAAAATGACTCCATATGAAAATGTGAAAGCTGTAATAATTGGACAAGATCCATATCACGGAGATGGACAAGCACATGGATTATCTTTTTCTGTTCAAAAAGGAATAGCAAAACCACCTAGTTTGCAGAACATATTTAAAGAACTAAAAGATGATTTAGGAATTGAAATATCCGAAAGCGGAGATCTAACCAAATGGGCAAAAGAGGGAGTGTTATTATTAAACAGCATTCTAACAGTAGAAAAGAACAAACCGTTATCTCATAAAGATTTAGGTTGGCAGTTATTAACAGACCATATAATTAAAATATTAAATCAAAAAAACACGCCTGTTGTATTTATATTATGGGGATCATTTGCAAGAAGTAAAAAAGTGCTGATAAAAAATCCTATACACCTCATTATTGAAAGTGCACACCCGTCACCATTGTCAGCTTATAATGGCTTTTTTGGAAGTAGACCATTTTCTAAAACCAACAATTTTTTAAAACAAAACAAAATAAAAGAAATAGATTTTGATGTGAACCCCAATTAGGAGACATCATAAAAAAAGACTTTTACAAAAAATTAAAAATCAAGGGCGAACGAAGTG
>CALVOQ010000027.1 GCA_944350335.1 uncultured Bacilli bacterium | reverse complement strand
TTAAATCTTTAAAAGAGTTATAAGGATGAACATAATCATTAATCTTACTAAAAGTAATTTTTTCTTTAGTTAATTCTTTAATATCACTTATACAACTATCATATTCTTTTGGACAATAAAACGTAAATTCATCATACCCGTTATTTAAAATATTATAAAAAATATTTAAAATACTTTCATTATCTATTGGATAAAAATCATCATTATTTTGAAACTTAATATATTCAAAACTTCTAGCATATGCATTTTTATCTTCTAAAATAATAGTGTGTTCATTACTCATGTAGTTAATAAAAAAGCCAGTAATTTTATCTATATTTAAATATACTAATAATATTACGCATAATAATATAATAGTAAAAACCAAATTGAAGATTTTATTCATTTTTTCACCTATTAAATATTTTATTATATATTTAACTTTTTATCAACTAAAATAAAAAAACGGTTATTTACCGCTTATTTCATTAATCTTTTTAGCTAATCTTGATTTTTGTCTACTAGCTGTGTTTTTCTTAATTATACCTATTTTTTGTGCTTTATCAATTCTTTTAGTTGCTATTTGGAAGTTTTTAGTAGCTTCAGCAACATTATTTTCTTGAACGCTTTTTTCAACTTTTTTAATTGCAGTTTTCATACTAGATTTAAAGTCATTATTTAAAATACTTTTTTTCTTACTAGTTAATATTCTTTTCTTAGCACTTTTTATGTTTGCCATATTGCACCTCCCTTAAGTACAACATAATTCTATCAAAAAACTGTATAAAATGCAAATAAAAAATAGAAAATAATAATAAGGGTGTGTTATTATGGAAAAAGATGAAATAATAATAGAAAGTGCCGAAAAATTAATTAATTCAAGTAAAATTAAAAATAACATAAGAAAAAATAAAAATATTCATATATCAGAAATAGATATTGATAAGAAAAACTCGGAAAAATTAGGAAAAAACCAAGGAAAATACATAACTATATTTTATAGCGCACTAGAAGGATGTGTTGAAACACTTTTAAAAGAATTAGAAAGTAGTATTAAAACAATTTTAAAGTATTTAAACATTAAAAAAAATGACAAAATATTAATAGTTGGTTTAGGTAATAAAAATATAACGAGTGATTCGTTGGGATATAATGTCGTAGAAAAAATAGACATAGATAATAATATCTATAAAATATATAAAGAAGTAGAGGCAATTAGTAATATAAACACATACGATTTTGTAAAAATTTTATCAAAAAAACTTAATGCTAATTTAATAATAGTAATTGATTCACTAAAAGCAAACAATATAGAAAGATTAAACAAAACTATACAAATATCTTCAGGGGGAATATGCCCTGGAAGTGCTTTTAATAAGAACATGATCGAACTAAGTAAAAAGACATTGAAAATACCAGTAATAGCTATAGGAGTACCTACAATAATAAATATGAAAGAGTTTTTGAGCGTTAAAACAAAAGAGGACTTAGTGGTTACTAGCAAAGATATAGATTTAGAAATTGAAAATATATCTACTTTATTAAGTATAGCAATTAATAGAGTTTTATGACATAAAACGTGTAATTTTTCACTTTCACTTTATTATAATTCTAATAAAGGAGAGTGTTATGAAAAAATTTAAAAGTCAAAAGAAAAGTAATAAAATCAAAGTATTATTTTATGTACTTATGTTTTTATTGTCGTTTAACGCAACAATGAAATTATGTTTAAAAGATAATGGCCAATCTACTGAAGGAGTAATAAGTATATTTTTAGAAGATTTACTGAACAACGATAATATTATATTTTCTAGTTTAAGCGCTAAAATAGGTGAACCAAAAGAAATGATATATAATTCATTAAACAAAATAGTAAATAAAGATAATTTAAGCGTTTTTTCAAACATAGAGGATGATGATTTTAACTATGAAGAAGAAAAAACAAATTACATTGAAGATCCAAATCCAATAGAAGTTAATGAACCGATAGTCTACATATATAACTCACATCAAACAGAAGAATACTCTTCAAATAATCCTCTTGATTATAGTATTAAGCCAAATGTAATGATTGCATCGTATGTTATGAAAGAATATTTTAACAATAACGGCATACCAGCAATAGTAGAGACAGCAAACATTAAAGATTTCTTAACAAGTAACGGTTTAAAATATAATAAAAGTTATGTAGCAAGTAGATATTATATAGAACAAGCATTAGAAAAAAATGACTCAATTAAATATTTAATTGACTTACATAGAGATAGTGCAACAATAGACAAAACATTATACGAACAAGATGGAAAAAGTTATGCAAGAATACTATTTGTAGTTGGAATGGATCATGAAGGACACGAAAGTAACTTAAACTTAGCAACAAAATTAAATGAAATGATAAAAGATAAATACCCGGGAATAAGTAGAGGTATAAGTAAAAAAAGTGGAAGTAATGTAAACGGAATATATAACCAAGATTTGAGCCCAAATGCAATGCTGATTGAAATAGGAGGAGTAGATAACGAAATAGAACAAGTGTATAACACCATTAATGCAATTAGTGAAGTTATAACGGAATACATAAAGGGCGATATGGATGGAGAATAAAAAAAATAAAAAAAACTATTTTAGTTTTTTATTAAGTATCTCATTTATAATTTTTATTGTCTTATATTTAGCACAATTAAACGGATATTATGATTATACTAACTATAATAAAATGCAAATAACAAAAGAAGCAATGGAACAATTTGAAAAAGATGTAAGTGAAGGAAAAAATATAGAAATAAAAGATTATCTGGAATACACATATACAGATTACTCAAATGGAATATCAAATCTAGGAATAAAGACAGGAGAAATTATAGAAAAAGTTGTAATAGATGGGTTAGGGAAAACAATAAAAATATTTGAAGCTTTATTTACATAAAAAAATAGAGAACCTTTTACTACTAGTAGTGAAATACTTAAATCCCTTAAATAATTCAGTTCTCTAATATAATATATGATAATAAATAAATAATGTTAAAATAGTAGTGAAGCACACTTTCTATAAGTTCTAGTTAGTAAACCTCTACCTAATAAAGTACCACCAAAATATCTTACTATAACAATTAAAGTATTATCTAACTTCTTTTGCTCGATAACATCTAAAATAGGTTTGCCGGCAGAATTACTTGGTTCCTTATCTTCGTATTTTTTAATTATATTACCAATTTTGTAAGCATAAACAATATGCTTACATTTTTTATGTTCTTTTTTTAATTCAGATAATATAGATAGAACATCATCAAGTGTTTCCGCTTCATATAGATAACCATAAAACTTACTTTTCTTTTCTTCAATAAAACTTTCATTCAACTTTTTCATAACTATATTTTATAACAAATACTTAAAAATTAAAATCTTAATTATTCTCAAGTCTTAAAGAAAAATCTTCATTTTTGCTTAACTGTATTTCATCATTAGTACATGAAACACCTAAATTTCTTGCAAGAACTTCTTCTATTTTTGATGGTTTAATATCTAAAAAATTAGCTATAGATTCTGCATCCATTCTTTGACCATTAATAGACATAGTACTTAAACAAATTATTGTTGCTTCTTCTACTGAAACTGATAGTTCTTTTGATAATTCTTCAAAATATTTAGTACTAATTAATTTTTTAACTACACTATGTTCTTCATCAGATGCATTTGAAATATTGTTTTTTTCTTCTGTTTTATCTGAATGCAAGGATACATTTTGAACTTTAGTTTGTGTTGGGACAAATATTTCACGTTTATCTTTAAATCCATTTCTTTTATATTTCATTTTTTGTAATCTTTCTCTCATTTTAGGCATTATTGTGTAATAAAATGTAAGCATATGTTTTCTTGACCAGCTAGGATTAGTTACAGGATTTTTTAAATCATCTCCATAACGTAATTTTATTAATTCTTTTTCTTCATCATCAAGTTGAGAAAACACTAAATCTATTTCATCTTTTGTGTAAGATGAAAAAAATTCATATATTGTTTTTAATGTTGGAGTATTTTTTTTAGTGTTTTTGCTGGTTGCATTAATATAGGTATTTGGTTTTGTTGAAAAACTGTCTGTTTCTAATTGATTTTTTAGTTCTTTTATGGTGGATATTATTGTTTTAGAAACGCAAGCCTGAGTAACACCTAAATTGTTTGATATTTCTTTTTGTTTCAATGGTTCACCATTAAATCCAAAATACATTGTAATGATTTTTTTCTTTCGTTCTGGTAATTTTTCTACTAATAATCTTACTGCATCACTTAGTTCTTTTTCTTCATATTCTAATACAAAGTCATCATTGAAGTCATTTAATATATCGGCCAGTGTCAATTCAAACTCATCGTTATTTTTGTTAATTGGAGCATTAAGACTTACATGCTTTACATGTTTTTTATTGTTATGAATAAACGCAAGAATTTCATTATCTATACATCGACTTGCATAAGTTGTAAAACTAGTTTTTTTATCAATATCAAAAGTATCAACACTTTTAATTAGCCCAATTAAACCTACTGAGAATAGTTCTTCTTTATCACAAGGAAACGTGCAAAATCGCCTATTTACCCTGAAAAGAACTAGTCTTATATTATGATTAATTAAAATTTCTCGTGCTTTTGTATCTCCATTTTTAAAGCTTTCAAAATATTTAATAAGTTCACTTTGGTTTAATGGTTTTAGTATTTCGGCTTCCCCTAATAACATGTTTGTTTCCTTTCATCAAAATATCAAAATTGGTTTTATTTTACCATTAAAGATAATTTTTGTCTATAATTGTGTACTAAATTGTCAGGTTTATAATTGCATTATTTATTATTTATTTTTTGTTTAAAATAAATAATAAATAATGTATAATTTATATAGTGATTCGTATGATTAAAGATAAATTAAAATTATTACCCAAGAAAAGTGGTTGCTATTTAATGAAAAATAGCGATGGGATAGTAATTTATGTAGGTAAAGCAAAAAACTTATTCAATCGTGTAAAAAGCTATTTTACAGGAAGAGTTACTGGAAAAACTCAAAAACTAGTTAGTGAAATAGTTGATTTTGAATACATTGTCACTGGAAGTGAATTAGAAGCTTTTATTTTAGAGATAAACTTAATTAAAAAATACGATCCAAAGTACAATATTTTATTAAAAGATGATAAAAGTTATCCATACATAGAATTAACTAGTGAACAATTTCCAAGATTAGTGGTAAAAAGAGAAATAAATATAAATAAAAAAAAGGCGGATTTATATGGCCCTTATCCAAATGTATATGCAGCAAGAAGATTAGTAAATCTAATAAATAGATTATATCCCCTTAGAAAATGCGAAAAAATGCCAAGAAAAGAATGTTTATACTATCACATTGAAGAATGTTTAGGGTATTGCACACATAAAAATATTGAAATATCTGATATGGTAAACGAAATAAAACAAATTCTCAATGGAAACGATGAGATCCTGATAAACAAAATATATGGTAAAATGAATAAACACTCAGAAAATATGAATTATGAGCAAGCATACGAATTAAAAAAGGAACTGGATTATATAAAAGTAGTATTTGAAAAACAAAAAGTAGAGCTTAATGACGGAATAAATAGAGACATATTTAACTATTATTCAGATAAAGGCTATATAAGCATAGAAGTTTTTTTCCTTAGAAATGGCAAATTAGTTGAAGGAAACAATAAAATATTACCGATAATTAGTGATGAAAAAGAAACACTTGAATATTTTATTGTAGACTTCTATTCTAAGAAAAATATATCACCGAAAGAAATAATTGTTCCAAGTATAGTGAACCATGAAATGTTAGAAAAAATATTAGAAACAAGAGTTATAACTGTACAAAAGGGAATAAAAAAACGTATATTTGATATGGCATACGATAACGCTAAGATTAATTTTGAAACTTCAATAGAACTTATTTATAGAAACGAAGAAAGAAACTATGATGCTAATAATAATTTGGGTAAACTTTTAAATATTAAAAATCTACATGTGATTGAAGCATTTGATAATTCAAATCTATTTGGAACTTTTACTGTATCGGCAATGGTAACATTTATAGATGGAATTCCTTCAAAAAAAGATTATAGAAAGTTTAAAATTAGTTTTGAAGGAAATGATGACGTTGGAAGTATGAAAGAAGTAATTTATAGAAGATATTACAAAGTATTAATGAATAATTTAAGAAAACCAGATTTGATATTAGTAGATGGGGCAGTAAACCAAATTAATGCTGCAAAAAATATATTAAAAGAGTTAAATCTAAATATAAAAATCTGTGGTCTAAAAAAAGATAAACATCATAAAATATGCGCGTTAGTTGATGGAGATACATTAAAAGAAATAAATATAGAAAGAGACAGTAATATATTTTTCTTGCTTACAAGAATAAGCGAAGAAGTACATAGATTTACGATAAATTATCATAGAACTATACGAAGTAAAAGCAATTTAAATAGTTTATTAGATGAAGTAGAAGGGCTTGGATCAGTAAGAAAAAAAGAATTGATGAAATATTTTGGCTCATTAAAAAAGTTAAAAGAAGCATCTTTAGAAGAAATAGAAAAAATAGTACCAAAAAAAGTTGCTATCACATTATATACTTTTCTAAAAAATAAATAGTTTAAAAACTTTAATATCTATAGTATAATTAAATTATGAAAAAAGATAGAAAAATATTTAACTATGAACAACCAAAATATGTATATTTACCATACGAAAACAAAGATAATGTAAAAATCCCTAGTGATGGTAATGTTTTAGTGAGCACTGAAATATCATTTTATAATGGAAAAACAATAACAAGTTCAGTATCAGGAAGAGTTTTAGGTAGTAGTAACGTTTATTTAAATAATAAGCCTATAGGTGCGATTGCAATAGAAAACGATTTTAGAGATTTAAAAAGAGAAATTGTAAAAACAAAATCATTTTTTGATTATGGAAAAAATGATATAAAAAATATTGTTAAAGAAAATAAATTAGAAAAATCTAAAATGAGTCCATTAGTGTTAGAAATAAAATACATAAAAAATTATGATGAAAGCGATTACTTATTAGTAAAAGAATTCGCGCATGACATACTCGATACACTCGATAAAATAGCATATGGCTATGAAATAAAAGATATATATGTAATAATAGATAGAAAAGATAAAATGGTTAGAAATGAGATACTAAATTATGCCGGTATTTATCCGAAAATTAAAATAGTGAAAAAATTAAAAGAGGATTATTCAAGTTTTAACGTTGAAGAAATTGTTACATTAAATAATATATTTAAACAAAAAGCTAGAAGTAGATATATTTACTTGACGATAAACAACAAAGGAGAAATATATTTAGTTAAAACAAAAAAATATATCACTTTAAAAGAACTTTTATTAGCTCTCAAAACTCAATCAAGTAATGTGTATGATATAAATAAAAATAAATTAAATGAATTAGAAGTACTAAATGGTGACATTAGAACAATAATTATTAAGTAGGTGATATTTATGTACTTAATATATGGTAACAGCCAAATAGAAATACAACAAAAAATAAATGAAATAATACAAGAAAACAATTCTAATAATGTAATTAAATATAGTTATATAGAAAATGAATTATTAGATATATTAGAAGATGCAAGTTATATTAGTATGTTTGAAGAAAAAAAAATAATTGTTATAAGTGAATGCTTATTTTTGACAAGTAAGGATAACAAAGACATAACAGATCTACTAAGATACATTAATAATCCAAATGAATCTACAATTATAATATTTACATTAAATGAAGAAAAATTGGATGAAAGAAAAAAAATTACTAAAGAGTTAAAAAACAAATGTGAAGTATATACTTATAATATAAAAGAAAATAAAAATCTTGTAACCATTATAAGTGATAATTTTAAAAGAGATAACTATAAAATTGATTTAGAATCTATAAAGAAAATAATGGAATTAACTGAAAATAATAAAGATACAATTATTAACGAAATTGACAAACTTAAAATGTATAAAATCAATGACAAAATTATAACACTAAACGATGTTATAGAAGTAATACCAAAATCACTTGAAAACAACATGTTTAAACTTACTGAAGCAATAAACCAAAAAAACAAAGACAAAGTTTTTAAAATATATAAGGAACTTATAAATAATAGAATTGAAGAAACTGTAATATTAAACTTATTAGCAAATCAATTTAGATTATACTTATCAATTAAAATACTTTTAGAAAATAATAAAAATAAATATGAAATAAATAATATATTAAAAGAACATCCATATAGAATAGATTTAGGTATAAAAGAATCATCTAACTATAAGAAAAAAGATTTAATGGATTATTTAAAAAAACTATATGAAATTGATAAAAGTATAAAAACAGGAGAAATTACTTTAAATAATTCATTAGAAATGTTTTTAATAGAAATGTGAGGTGAAAATGACAAAAATAGATAAAATAGAAATACCAAAATATAGTATTTCAGAAGAAATAATGAATGGAATCACTCATGGTATAGGAAGTTTATTATCGGTTGCAGCATTAGTGCTTACAGTTGTTTTTAGTGCAATGCATGGTGATCCTTGGGCAGTAGTTGCATCATCAATATATGGCTCAACATTAATAATTTTATATACAATGTCAACTATATATCATTCATTAAAGAGAAATAAAGGAAAAAAAGTTTTAAGAATTATAGACCACTGTAGCATATATCTTTTAATCGCAGGAACGTATACACCATATACTTTAGTTACACTTAATGGTGCTTTAGGTTGGACTTTTTTTGGAATAGTGTGGAGTAGTGCAATAATAGGAATTATCCTTAATTTAATAGATATAAAAAAATACAAAAAAATATCAATGGCAATGTATTTATTAATGGGGTGGGTAGTAATTGTTGCAATAAAACCTTTGTATGAATCTTTAGACATTCGAGGACTATGGCTATTACTATGTGGTGGAATAATATATACTTTAGGTGCAGTATTCTATGGACTAGGTAAAAAACATAAATATATGCACGGCATATTTCATTTGTTCGTACTAGCTGCTAGTATTTTACACTTTTTTTCTATACTATTATACGTTATATAAAGTTAAGGAGTTGATTTGACAAACACTCTAATTTTTTGTATCATTGTATATAGAATAAGGGGGTGTTTTTTAGATGATAAAAAAAGAAAGGAAGAAAAATATAATTGAAGCATCGTTATATTTTATATTAATATGTACTGTTTTTATATTAACCGCGTGTGAAAAAGAAGACATTATATATAATGTTGAAAATGATATGGGCGAACTTATTAATGAAACAATAAAGCAAGAATTAAATAACACTTCATATATAGTATTAGAAACATATGATAAAGAAATTACTATAAACGATAAAATTGAAATAAATAAAATAATAAATACATTATCTAATGGTAGAGTAAAAATAAGTGATGATATAGCTTGGGTTGAATCTTTGCTATGGATACATTTATATGATGAAGAAAATGAACTTATAACTTCTATTAACCTTTATTTAACCATTGAAAATAGTGATACATATGGATACGCATACTTTAAAGATTTATCTAGCGATACTTCATCTAACGGATACTATTATATAGAAACAAAAGATTTAAAAGAAATATTGGAAAATTATAATATAGAATATTGATTATAATAAATA
>CALVOQ010000026.1 GCA_944350335.1 uncultured Bacilli bacterium | reverse complement strand
TCCGCATTAATAAGTGTCATAATCAATCCAACAATGGTAATTACTAGATAAACACAAACACCAATTACTAACTTTTTAACTAGACTCACTTGTGCCTTCTTAATTTCACCATCATCTTTACTCATAATAGCTTTTGTTAAGTCTATCATTCCTATTACAATCAAAATAACCGGCACAACTACCTTAATCCCATAAATAACATAACCAACTAATGTCATAATAGGTTCCAAAGTGGCGCATAAATTATCCTCGTCGCTTAAAAAATAAAATAAATTCATAATAATTCTCCTTCTTTATACATATCAATTTTATAATAATTTATATACTTTGTCAATATAGACAAATATATTTTACACTTAAAACTTAAATAATCCTAACAATTTATTTTTAAAATTTTCATCCTCTCCTTCTACACTTTTCATTAAACCCATTTTAGAAATTAAATCATTTATAGCACTTTGAGGCATTTTCCTATCATCTAATGTAGGTAAATTATGAAAAACCTTAGTACCAGCTTCATACTCAAATACCGCAACATCGCTTTCCGTAACAAAACTTTTATTTAAAACTACACGTTTATTATTAAGTCTTTCAAAAACTTTTCTATCACGCTTTATAAGTTTATTTAATTTAATTGTAGATGGTTCCACCAAGTACAAAACAAAACTACATATTTCATCATCAGGGTAATTGTTTAAATCAACTAATAAAACATCATAGTCATTTTTTTTCATTAACTCTTTTGGAAGATCATCATCAGTTGTACTTATCAAATTTTCACCTTCAAGATAAGTAAAATCGCGTTTTCCTACTTCCAGTGCCGCTACAGTATAATTAGCTTCTAAATGTTTCTTTAATAAATAAGTAAGAGTTGTAGCCCCCGCATGATCAGTTAGATTTTTCAAACCTATAATTTTCACTTTACTAATAGTATTTTCAATTAAAACTCCGCCATGACCATCTACATTATGTATATGCGCAACATCTCTATAAGTATTAGGATGACTAAGTAAATAGTTAATCCCCTCTAAATTTCTAGTAAAATTATAAATTCCCATAGAAATCAATTTTGATAAATATTCCTGAGTTTCACTTTGTGGATTATCATCCAAAATTAGAATGACTTTTGACATATCCAAACTAATAGATAGTTTTTGTAAATTATCTAAATTAGTATGATTTTTAATTGCAGTTATATCTAAAATCATTCTATCAAAGTAAAAATTAGAAAAAGTATCGATTATCTCATCTACTTCAAAAACGCCTTCCATTGATTTAATAATTTCAATGTTTAATCCCGTTAACATATCTTTATATTTATTTACAATAATAACATTCATAATTAATTACCCACACCTCACATCTGAATTATCATAAAAAATTGTTTTTGTCTCACCATTTATTGGAAGTGTAAAACTAGTCCATATTAAAGGCAATTCAAATTTTATAAATGATGTCACTTTATAATAAACACCATTAGCAGTACAAATTCGTTTCACGCAATAACCCCCAGTATAAAAATCACCATGGCCTTTACAACTACTATCGCTAACATTTGTTGTTGCATATCCGATGCCTTTTAAATATAAATAAATTTGATCTTCCGTTCTATCGCTATTTGAAAGATCTATCTCGCTAGCATTCGCAATATTACTAAACGCAGACGTTCTAAAACCTTCATTCTGCTCAATCAAATTAATAATCTGATTTTTAACTTTAAATGCTTTAGTATAATTAATAGAAACCGCTAAGTAACCAGAAAAGAGCACTATAAATAGCACTACAAACCCAAGTAACCAAGTTCCTCCAATACTCTCACGCATCTAAATCACCTATTCTTTACCAAATTATTGGTCAACTAAATCCGAAGCTACACAACGCTCACTATTTGGTTGTCCCTCTGGACAGCACACCCAATCAATAGTCTCATATTGAGCACCGAGATCTTCGCCAGGATAAGCCACAAAATCGTGACCATAAGCTTTACATGTATTATTTGCAAGAGTTCTTTGAATCATAGGCCATATAAAAGCAGTAAACAAAGCAGCAATTGCAGCAATTGCAACCACGGTTATAACAGTCATGTTTAATTCGCCTGTTGCTTCTTTCATTGTTAAATCCCTCCTATCTTTATCATACTATTATTATACATTTTTCAAAAAAAATTATCAAGAAATATATACATTTTATTTACATTAAAAACCAAACATTTGCATTATAGAAATCAACAAAATTATCATAACGCCAAAACCAGTCGTAGAAAGCATAACCATTGTCTTCTTTTCCATTTTTTCCAAACGCTCTTTATATTTAGTTTCTCTACTCTTTGCTTGTAAATTTGAAATCGTTCTTGAGAACACAATTAATTGCTCTTGCTTACGCTCTTGCTTTCCTAAACCAAGTCTATACAATAATCTCATCATACGCATAGAATCTCTTACAGGATATTTTATGGCAAAAGCCATATATGGATCTATCGTTGAATCACCAGCATCTATACTTGCAATCAATTCTCTCAAACCATCTTTAAAAATTGGTGGAGCATCATCTATAGATTTTGTTATTGCAACTGGCACAGTATAATGTTGAATTAATATTTCTAAACTTTTTAAATAATAAGGCAATAATAAATTAATATCATGTAAATGCCTTTTATAATAACTCTTTAAATTAGAATACCCTGATTTAAAAACCAAATATGCCCCGGCAAGCGCAAATATCAAGTTTAAAAACGAAATTCTAGAAATAAATAAAATTATTAACAAAAGCAACGTAACAAGTCCATTTCTTATTCTCTTTTCAAATAACTTTTCAGCATCAGCGCCATCTCCATATTTTGCTGCTACTAAAAAATCATAATCATCTTCCTTTAACAAATTGAACACTTTTTTATTATCTTTAATAAACGTATTTGTATCAATTCGACCATTTACAATAAATACGATAAGTATTAATACGCCAAACACAAAAATTTCAATCATTATTCAGCCCCCACATCTTCATTGTAATATTTTTCACCATTAATTAAGAAATATGAATTAACAATTATTACGGCATGTAACAATATATTAACATACCATATATCAATTAAAGTTATATAACTTTCAACCCCCAAAAGATATTGAATCAATGCCACTAAAAAATATAAACAAATTCCAAAAGTAATAAATTGTTTATGGAATTGTTGCCTATCAAGTCTATCTCTATATACACTTTCAACAAGCATATCAATGTCTTGAGACATTCCTTCTAAAGCCTCCCCACTATCTTTTGAACCTTCTTTAGTTATTTGTAAAAATAATTGATGCATATTTTTAACTACATAAAAAGGATATTTTTGATTCATAAATTGAATGGATTCATCTATAGTTCCATTTGAATATGACATTTGAATCATTTCTGTAACATCAGTAAGTACAGGATCCTCTAAAACACCAGAATCTCTAACTCCTTCAAGTGCCTTAACAAATGACTGTGTAGTGTTAAACTCCATTATGACATTTGTTGTATAGACTTGAATTTGCTCAAATATAAATTCACTATATACTTTATTACATCTCAAATATGCTAAATACGGAATAAATAAAACTGCAACAATCGCATAGAAAATAGCAATCAATAAATTATAAAAATATAAATATGAAATTACTCCAGCCCCGCCTGCAAAAATGACTGCCTGGATCAAATACTGTCTCGGAGTATATTCTTGACCTAATTCTTTTGTTTTTTCTCTTACCATTTTAAATGAATAAGGGGCATATTTATTATAAGCTTCACTAAATGCTTTAGATATAAACTTATAAAAACTTCCTCCTGTGTTCATTCTATAAATCACCATGAATAGTAACAAAAAACCAACAATCAAAATCTCTAAAACATAACCCACATTTCACACCTCCTTTACAATACCTCAAAATTGCTTTGAGCAGATTCTTTTAAAACTTCCTCAGTTTTCACAAAAGTCTCTTTAGGTAAATCGATACCTTGGGCACTTAAATAATCGAGTAATTCAGAACTTGGATTGTTATAATGTTCAGTGCCATCCATATCCTTTATATATAACACATTTGATTTTGCATCATTGTTCTTATCAACATAAAACTCAACTACCTCTACAATTTCACGTTGAAATCTGCCATATTTTTTAGACATATATCCTTTAACGTGAACTCCCAAATGTATATATCTGTGAATACTTTTCAAAAACTGATCGATGTCTAAGTTTGTTTCCAATAAAGAGTACATACGCATAGGTATACTATTTGCCTTATCAGAATGAATAGTAGATATAATATTATGTCCACTACTGATCGAATTACGAACTGCCATTACCGCTTCAGCACTACGAACCTCAGATAAAAGTATCCATCTAGGATTTTGTCTCATGCAAGCAACCAAAATATCACTATAACTAGCAATATTATTAGTTTTAAGCGAAACAATATCTCTGTGTGGAAATATCCTATCTAAGTGCAATTCCAATGTATCTTCAATTGTTATTAATTTTTCATTTTCCTTCGTATGACTTGCCAAATATTTTACAAGTTCTGTCTTACCACTACCGGTTTCTCCAGAAACCATTATATTACAATGACCCTCGACACATTTGAACAAAAAATCATGAATTTGCAATGAAACATAATTCTCATTTAATAATTTTTCTTTATTTAGCCTTATTTTTGCCGGTGTTTTACGAATAACACATGCAATTCCATTAGTCGCAATACTCTCATGAATAAAATTCAAACGCAACTCTGCACTTTCAGCATCCAGCATTGGATGGGCCATATTAAATGTTTTACCCATTACATTAGAACACTGAAACGCAATCTTTTCCATTAAAGCATTATCAATATTTAAACGATCTACTTTATAAACACCTTTTGAAAGTGATTTTATCCATATTTGCCCATTATTAGTATACGAAATATCAGTAATGTCGTCATTTTCAAGAAATTCTGTTAACGGTCCAAAATCAATTTGAGAGAAAATTGCATCGTTCATTATAAAAACACCCTTTCTATTTCATATAAAATTATTATTCTGTTTCTTGAGATGTATTATCGTCTAAACTAGGTAATTGTTGATCAGGAATAATAACCGTTTGACTTAAAATAAAATCTTGAATGTATTCACTACTTACTATTGTAGCACCTGGATTTTGAGAATAATCTTTATTCCTTGGAACAGGTATGATTTCACCACTCAAATATGATGCCTTTCTAAGCAACAAATGTAATTCTTCTGGAACAGCAAAAATTAATGATGAAGGTGAATTTAATTCTGCACTATTCTCAAACACATGATTTCCAGAACCATCCTTCACAGCCAAAACTTCAATACTTTCAATCAATTTACCCAATAATAATTTTCCAGTTTCGTCATCTGCAGCATAATATAAATCAATGTAATTCCCTGGAAAAATTGAATTACCATACGTACTTTCGGTTGTAACTGGTAAACTAACAACCGTATAACCATCTGGAATATCAGCCCAAGCAGAATCAGGCATTTCACTCCAAGTAACTAGTGTAGATTGATAAAAAACGCTTCCCATTGGTATAACAGTATTATAGTTAGCATAATAACCTACAACTTGATTAATATCTATGATAGTATTATTAGTTAACATGTTACGTGGAATTTCAACATACCCAACCATATCTTGAGTTATTTCAGTTCTTGGTTGAATTTCTACTTTGGCATACGGAACCCTAACTGGATTAGTAATTTGATCAATTCTATAATTATAGCCAAAATAAATCACCAAAATCGCACCTAACACACATACAATCGTTACTGTATTTTTGTTTGAAAAGAATTTTTTAACACCAACTAAAATTTTTTTCATATCTTCCTCCTATTTTATATAACAATTATAAAACAAAAATACTTTAAAATCAATTTTAAATTAGCCATTTTTAAAATCTTTTTAAAATCAATAAAAATTATTAAGTGATCAAACAAAAAAAACAAAATTAAAACAATAAAAAAATTCGTCATATAAAAACGACAAAAAAATATTTTTTAGTAATTAACAAGTTAAATATAAATTTACAATTTTAGAATTATTTTGGAACAGCAATTAGCACTATTTCCGTTGGAAAGATATTACTTCCATAATTTCTTAAGTAAAAATTATAATTACTATTAAATTCATAAATAAGTTTCGGAAGTTTCCACAAATCCTCATTATTATGATATACAGAAATTAATAGTATAGGGTTGTCATTAATAATATGATTTTTACATCCCATAAGAGCATTAAACTCTTCCCCTTCTATATCCATTTTAATCATATCAACTTTTTCTAAAATATCACTATCTAGACTAACCGTTTCAACCTCAAATTGACCATCTGATGACAATTTATTAATTGATGCATCAATTGCTTCAGTTTTAAAATAACTAATTCTATTACAATCAGACACTGCTTTTTTCAAATAGATAATATTTTCATAGCCACCTAATAAATTTTTCAAAGAAGACATAGATTCTGGTGTGACTTCATAACAGTAAATCTTTTTATATTTTTTATAAGAATTAATGAAATCCAATGCACTATCGCCTACATAGGCGCCAACATCTACAAAAACCTTATCATCAAATTCTGGTATTAAATCCAAATCAAAATAATGACAAAAAGTTTTACTCATACATTCCTTTAAACTTTTAAAATCGTATTCGTACCAATTATTTAAAATTGCATAAACAAGTTTCTTAGAACTATAATCACTCATTAAATTATATAACCAAACATAATCATTAATATGCTCCTTTAAAGATCTAGCTTTTTCATATATTTCAGTATAATCATTATTTTCAACATCTAAAGTCCCCCAATAATTTAAATTATTTAAAAACTTTTGTATACTTTTTTGGGTATCGGGATGTACTTTACAAAAACATTTTCTAATATTTAAAAATATTTCTTCAACACTCATAAGTTCAATCTTATTAACGAGATTGTTAAAATCGTTATCTACTTTATTCATACAATCACCTAATAATAATATATGAACAAAAAATAAAAAAGTAATACGTATAAGTATTACTTAACAAACCCAATTTTATCAAGAGGGAAAATTACTAAATCAACTATGCCAATAATATCCTCACGGAAAAAACCCCCTATTATCCTACTATCCTTAGAAATATCACGATTATCACCCATTAAAAAATATTCATCATCTTTAGTTTCATAATAAAAATCATCAGTCTCTTCAAATTCAATAGGCATTTCTACCAGTTCACCATTAATAAATAAACAATTATTTTTATATTCAATTATTTCGTTAGGTAAACCTATAACACGTTTAATTAATAATTCATCATCAATTCTAGAAATTACTATATCAAACCTATCAACACCAGATAATAACTTAATCTTATTTACAATTACAAGTTCACCATCATACAATGTTTTTTCCATAGAAGAACCATTAACAATAGCTGGAGTAAAAAGAAATGTTCTAATCAAAACAACAACCAAAACAATTATAATATAAGAAAATAAACTTTTTACAAAATTCATAAATCACCTACAAAAAAATTAGGCAAAACCTAATTTCTTTCTTTAATTTTATAACTACCTTTTAAATTTTTTAAGAAATTAAGTTTAGCTCTTCTAACTACACCTTTCTTAACAACAGTAATTTTATCAATAAGTGGACTATTAACTGGGAAAACACGATTAATTCCGACACTACCAATTTTCTTTCTTACAGTAAATGTTTCGCCAACACTTCCACCTTTTCTAGCAGTTACAATTCCTTCAAAAGCTTGAATTCTTTCTCTTTTACCTTCTTTAATCTTAACATCAACTTTTACAGTATCACCTACTCTAAATTCTGGAACATTAGGATTAAGTTGTGCTTTATTGATCTTATCAATAATATTCATACTATTCTTCCTTTCTAACCTTTAATCTTACATAAATGCATCGGATTAAACGAACTAATTTTAACATAATGTCTTTACAATTTCAACTTATAATTTTATTTTTGCAATAATTTTTTATAATAACATCAGTAAAAAAGAAAAAATGGTAATATAATTGTTTCTATAAAGAAATATTGTTTTTAGTTACAAAAAAGTCAACCAAGTTTATTCTTCACCTTGTTATATAAAATTACACATCCACATATTAATAATAAAGAAACAACTAATATTATAATGTGATAATTTATTGTTCTTTTAACCTCACCTAATTTTATATATATTTTATTATCTACATCCTCGCCTAAATCTCCTGATTGAAAATCCCAAACATAAGTATTATCATAAGAGTTATGAGCATTAGTTTCAATTAATTTTCTATTTGTTACGATTTTAATTGAAACATTCTCTAAAGGCGCACGGTATTCATTAAAGTTTATCACCGATGAAGTTTCTAATGTTAAAACACCATCTTCTTCGGTAACATCCACATCATCATAAAATAACGAAACTATCGTATTAGACTCTAGTTCTTCTACCAAGCCACTATCAGTATATTCATAACCAGTTCTTTCTAAACTTTCAGTAAAAAGTCTTTCATTATAATGTGGCTTATTTCGTCTGATAGCAGCAATAACAACGTCCATGGAAGTATCATCTTTTTTTATTGCTTCAGACAAAGATGATTGTGAATCATACAAAAATAGTTTGTCATTATACTCATCACCATCGATGACTAAAGTATATTCCGCATTACACCCAGTAATAAATATTAAACATATTAAACAAAATAACTTTTTCATATAATCACTTATTGACTACAAAGCCAACCTCCTTTATTTTAAATTATTTACACTTAAGCATATGGTCTAGTAATCATTATATACCACGAATTCCCATTTGAATTAGGGTCCCAACTATATTTTGTGGGGTTTGTCGTTATTTGTACACCATTTTCTCCACTAGGTGTAGAATGAATTATTGATGTTATTTGTCCGTTAGATGCCTCAAGAACTATGCCAACATGCATTATACAATTAAAGCGATCACATCTATTCCCAAATGTACTTCCTACACAATGCGTGCATTTTCCACTGGAGTTATAATTACTAACAAAGAAAACATCACCAGGCCTGATATCATCTCTAGTAACACATTTAGTTTTACTATTATTTGCCAACCCTGCTGCCGTTGTATCTGGAACGTATCCAGAATAAACATCACTAACAAAATCCGAACAATCCATCGTTCCATAGCTTGTGCCTAAATGGCTACTAGCGCTAGTTAAAATCCTATTAACTAAACTTGAATTATATGTGTTTGAAGAGACAAAACCAGTGCACTTGTATCCAAATCCTAAACTAGAAGGATCAGGAGTTCCATAATTTCCACCAGGATAATCATTACCACTAGAACCACCAATTAAACCGCCATCGCTAGAACCGCCACTAGAGCCACCATCGCTAGAACCACCACTAGAACCATTATTCTGATCAACCTGATTTTCAAATTCTTCTTGCGCTTTTGCTTCTTGTTCCGCATTTACTTTAGCTTCCAATTCAAGCTGTTCAGCTGCTTTTAACGACTTAACATTTGCTAAAGTCGCACTTTGCCAACAAGAAGTCTCTTGAAAACTACCTTGATCTAAAAGAACCATAACTGAATTAACCACTGGAAGAACCAAAAACACAGATATGGCTAAAATTATCTTTTTAGCAATGACTAACGCTACATCTTTAGCCGGCTCTCCTGCAATTAATTGCTTAGTTAAATATATCATTGAAGAAACCGTCAACACCACCGGGGTCACAATACATATAACACTTAAAGCTAATTTTAAAATATAAAACAACCCTAATAACCCAGATGAATCACAATTTATTGCTAAGAAATTCACTAAACACCACTCCTTATATAAAACCCATCCGATAACATCTATAAAATTTTATTATTATCAATAAAAGTATACCAT
>CALVOQ010000025.1 GCA_944350335.1 uncultured Bacilli bacterium | reverse complement strand
TATAATTTATATTATGAAAAAGGAAGTGAAGTACATGAATAAAAAAATAGTACTAACGGGAGACAGACCGACAGGAAAATTACATTTGGGCCATTATGTAGGTTCATTAAAAAATAGAGTTGAAATGCAAAACACTGGACAATATGATATGTATGTTTTTATTGCAGACACACAAGCACTTACTGATAATGCTAAAAATCCTAAGAAAATAGTAGATAATGTTATAGAAGTAGCGATAGATAATTTATCAGTTGGAATAGACCCAAACAAGACTACATATTTCATACAATCAGATGTGCCACAATTAACAGAGTTAAATATGTATTATTTAAACCTAGTTAATTTAGGGCGATTAAAAAGAAATCCCACAATAAAAGAAGAAATTAAACAAAGAGGATTTGGTCTATCAATACCAGTTGGATTTTTAACATATCCAATAAGTCAAGCAGCTGATATAACAGCATTTGATGCTAATTTGGTTCCTGTTGGAGAAGACCAGATTCCGATACTCGAGCAAGTTTGTGAAATAGTTAATACTTTTAATAAAACGTACGGAGAAACGTTAGTGATGCCACAATACATTATACCGGACAGCAAAAGTGCTAAAAGATTACCGGGAATAGACGGCAAACAAAAGATGAGCAAAAGCGCAGGAAATTGCATTTATTTAAGTGATGATACAGAAACAGTCACAAGAAAAGTTATGAGTATGTATACTGATCCTAATCATATAAAAATTGAAGATCCTGGACAAACAGAAGGAAACCCAGTTTTTATATATTTAGATGCATTATGTAAAGATAGAGAAAAATACCTAGAATTAAAGGAACACTATGAAAAAGGTGGGCTAGGAGACGTAACAGTAAAAAAATATTTAATAGAAGTAATAGAAGAAATATTAAAACCTATTAGAGAAAAAAGGAAATACTACGAAAACCATAAAGAAGAAGTGTATGAAATATTAAACCGTGGTGGAGAAAAAGCTAGAGAAAAAGCATCACAGACACTAAATAGAGTAAAAGATAATATGGGAATAAATTATTTCAAATAATTATTCCTTTTTTCACATTAAGTTCACAACAAACTTTTATAATATGTTGAGAGGTGAGTAATGAAGATTTTAATAGTTGATGACGAAGAATTAATTAGAAATGTCATAAAGACATATTGTTTAAATGAAGGATACAGCACATTTGAAGCGGAAAATGGAATAAAGGCAATAGATATAGTAAATGAAAATAATGATATAGATTTAATCATATTGGATATAATGATGCCTAAAATGGATGGGTTTGAAACAATAAAAAAAGTAAAAGAAATAAAAGATATACCAGTTATAATGTTGTCTGCTAGAAAAGAAGAAATAGATAAATTGTCAAGTTTTGATTTGGGAGTAGACGATTATGTGACAAAACCATTTAGTCCTAAAGAATTAATGGCTAGAGTAAAAGCAATTTTAAAAAGAAATGAAAAAATTGTTGATAAATATATCTATAAGACATTAGAATTAGATATTAAAGGTAGAACATTAAAAATTGATAATAAAATAATCAAAATAACACCTAAAGAATATGATTTACTAACATATTTTATAAATAATAAAGGTGTTGCATTAACTAGAGAACAATTACTGGCAAATGTATGGGGATATGATTTTTATGGAGATGATAGAACAGTAGATACACATATAAAAATGCTAAGACATAATTTAGGCCAATATAGGGATTTAATACAAACAGTAAGATCAATAGGGTATAAGTTTAGCATTGAAGACAAATAGTTTGGCATTTAAAATATGGGTTTACTTAGCATTATTTTTAACGATTATTTTATTTTTTATATGGGTATTACAAATATTATTTTTAAACGCATACTATGAATGGGTTACCAAAAATAGTATGAAAGATATAGGAAATTATGTTCTAGAATTATACAACAAAGATTCAAGTGATGTATATTATAATGCACTTTCATATGATAACAATGTTTGTATAGAAATTGTAACAAACGGTAATATAGAGTATACATCCGAAGCAATGAATCGCGGATGCCTTTACTACACAAGCGATGAAAATATATTAGACTATAAAACACAGTTTACTTCTTCAAATAAACAAACTGCAACATACACCATAAACAACCCACAATTAAATAACAAGACAATAATATACGCTCTAAAAATAAATGAAAACACAAATGCATATATAAATGCTTCATTAGAGCCTATGGATAGAAGTATTATAATACTTAAACAAGAACTTATTTATGTGACAATAATAGTATATATAGCATCGTTTGTCGTTGCACTTTACATATCAAGAAACATAAGCAAACCAATAATTGATATGAGCGCTGGAGCTAAAAAAATTGCTGAAGGAAATTACGATACGCCAATATTCACAGATAGCAATATAGAAGAAATAGAGAAACTTGCAGAAGCGCTTAACCTCGCTAGAGTTGAAATGGGAAAAACGGATGAATTGAGAAGAGATTTAATGGCAAACGTATCACATGATTTAAAAACACCACTAACTATGATAAGAGCATATGCAGAAATGACTAGAGATTTAGATAATGAAAGTTTAGAAAAAAAGAAAGAAAACTTAAACATAATAATTGAAGAAGCCGACAGATTAAATGCTTTAGTTAATGATTTACTAGAATTATCAAAAAATGAAGAGAGAAAAAACATATTACATAAGACACAATATGATTTAACTACACAGATAAATACTGTATTAAAGAGATTTCAATTACTTGTTGAAACAGAAAATTACAAATTCATATTTAGAAGAAGTAAGCCATTAATTATAGAAGCAGATGAAAAAAAGATTGAGCAAGTGATATATAATTTACTTAATAATGCAGTTAATTATACTGGGAAAGATAAAAAGGTAATAATTGAAATTAAAGAAAACAAAACATTTTATAGAGTTAGTATAAAAGATACTGGAAAAGGTATAGATCCTGAAGAGATAGATGTTATATGGGATAAATATTATAAAAATGAAAAGAATCATCAAAGAAACAAAATAGGAACAGGGCTAGGTTTGTCAATATGTAAGACAATACTTATGAAACATAATTGGAACTATGGTGTTGAATCTAAAAAAGGAAAAGGAACGAAGTTTTATTTTGATATAGCAAAATAAAATGTAAACTCACAAAAAAATCATTAATATTACACAATATTTTCACAAACAAAATATATACTGGATATAGTGGAGGTGATAATATAGGGAAAAAATAAAAAGACATTCTACAATAATTTATTAAGAAAGTAATATTAGATATAAAATATAGATATCCTCTTTATCTTAAATAATATAAAGCCTACAACTAATATTACGGAAGACATCGTTTTCTGAAGCCACCGTTTATGGTGGCTTTTTAGTGCAAAAGTTTTAATCAATAAAACACATTTTGTAAGTTCATCATTGACTTCAAACTAATAATATATTATACTTTTCACATAAAAACAAAGAACAAGAGGAGTAAATTACGTAGTTTTATAGAGAGTCTATATAAGGTGGAAATAGATAAACGAAATAATTGAAGGTAGCTTGGGAGTTTGATTTCTAAATAAATAGGAAATCACGGTTGGTCCGTTATAAAAATCAAGTAAATAAATAGGATGGTACCGTGCTATTAAGCACTCCTAAAGCCATCCTTTTTTTTGGAGGTAAAAATGCTTAACGATAAATATGATTTTAAAAAAATTGAAGAGGGAAAATATGATTTTTGGTTAAAAAATAATTATTTTGAATGTGGTGACAAAAGAAAAGAACCTTTTTCTATAGTAATTCCACCACCAAATATAACTGGAAATCTTCACTTAGGTCATGCCCTTGACACAAGTTTACAAGATGTAATAATAAGGTATAAAAAATTGTGTGGTTACGATACATTATGGTTACCTGGAATGGATCATGCGGCAATAGCCACTGAGAGTAAAGTTGTAAATAAATTAAAAAAAGAAAATATAGATAAATATGAATTAGGCAGAGACAAGTTTTTAGAAGAATGTTGGAAATGGAAAGAAGAACACAGTGAAAACATAAAAAAACAATGGAAAAAACTTGGTTTAAGTTTAGACTATAGAAAAGAAAGATTTACATTAGATGAAGGATTAAATAGAGCAGTAAATACAGTATTTATAAAGTTATATGAAAAAGGTTGGATTTACAGAGGCAAAAAAATAATAAATTGGGATCCAGTTGCAATGACTGCATTGTCAAACGAAGAAGTTATATATAAAGAAGAAAAAAGTAAGTTATACTATTTAAAGTACAAATTTGAAAATAGTGAAGATTACATAACAGTAGCAACTACTAGACCAGAAACTATATATGGCGATGTCGCAGTAGCGGTTAATAATGAAGATGAAAAATACAAAGAACATATAGGAACAAAAATAATAGTTCCTCTTGTAAATAGAAAAGTGCCGATAATCGCTGATTCAAGAGTATTAAAAGATTTTGGCACTGGAGCATTAAAAATAACTCCTGCGCACGCGCTTGATGACTACGAAATAGGATTAACGCATAATTTAGAGATAATTAACACAATCACGCCTGATGGACATTTAAATGAATATGCTAAACCATATGAGGGACTAACAATAGAAGAAGCGAGAAAAAAGATAATTGAAGACTTGAAAGAATCAAACTTATTAGTAAAAGAAGAAGAGTACACACATTCAGTAGGACATTCAGAAAGAACGGGTGTTGTAGTTGAGCCATATTTATCAGAACAATGGTTTGTAAAAATGGATGAATTAGCTAAAAACTTGCTAGAAAATCAAAAGACAAAAGATAAAATCAATTTTATACCGCCAAGATTTGAAAAAATACTTAATCACTGGATGGAAAATTGCCACGATTGGTGTATAAGCAGACAACTTTGGTGGGGACATAGAATACCGGTTTGGTATAAAGGTGATGAAATATATGTCGGTTTAGAAGAACCAAACGAACCGGGTTGGACACAAGATAATGATGTATTAGACACTTGGTTCAGCAGCGCACTTTGGCCATTTAGCACGCTAGGGTGGCCATCAGAAACAGAAGATATACAAAGATATTTTCCAACAAGCGTTTTAGTGACTGGTTATGACATAATATTCTTTTGGGTAGCCAGAATGGCATTTACATCATTAGAGTTTATGAAACAAAGTCCATTTAAAGATTGCTTAATACATGGATTAATAAGAGACAAACAAGGTAGAAAAATGAGCAAAAGTTTAGGTAATGGTGTAGACCCTATGGAAATGATAGATAAATATGGAGCAGACGCATTAAGGTTTTATCTAACTACAACTGGCTCAATAGGAATTGATTTGAGATTTGATGAAGAAAAAATACTAGCGACAACAAAATTCATAAATAAATTATGGAATGCTAGCAAGTTTGTACTAATGAATATAAATGACATTGAAACTCTTGAAATTGATTATAAAGAACTTAAAATAGAAGACAAATGGATTTTAACAGAACTAAATAAAACAATAAAAGATATTACAAAAAGCATGAATAAATATAGATTTAATGATGTTGGAAGTAAAATATACGAGTTTACTTGGAACAAATTCTGTGATTGGTACATAGAATTAACAAAGGGAAGAACAGATGAAAATTGCAGTAAAATATTATTAAAAGTATTAACGAACATATTACAAATATTGCATCCATTTATGCCGTTTGTAACAGAGGAAATCTACCAACACTTACCATTAAGTGAGAAATCAATTATGGTCACAAATTATCCAAAATCAAACAAGTGTGAAATATATGAAAATGAATACAAACTAATAGAAGAAACAATAGAAAATATAACAAACATAAGAAATTATAGAGTAGAAAATAACATAAATAAAAATACATTATGCAAACTAGAAACAAACGAAGAAATAAAAGATATAATAATAAAAATGTTAAAATTAAATATAATAGAAAGGGAAGAAGGTAAAAAAATAGTATATACTTCACGATTAATTAAAATTATATTTTATATTAACGATGAAAATGCTTTAGAACAAAACAAAAAAATAGAAGAAGAAATAGAAAAAATTAAACAAAGCATAGAAAAAAGAGAAAAGTTATTACAAAATGAAAACTACATTAATAAAGCTCCAAAAAATATAGTTGAATTAGATAGAGACAAATTAGAAAAAGAGAGGCAAACATTACGTGAATTATTAAATAAAATAAAGAACTAAAAAAATAAAAAATAAAAGAAGAAGTAAGACGTGACTGGTACAATTAGTATTTAAACATGTATCAAAAAAACAGATGACGTTAGCAACACTATTTTATAGTTTTCAGTAAACTCTATGAATAGTGCGTATATAATTACTTTTAGGATGTAATAAATGTGTAATACATTTATAAATATGCAAATATTTTAATTTCAAAACGAAAATGTTTGATTATAAAACTTTTATATGCTAAAATTATATTGATAATAGGAGTGTGAGTATGAAAAAAATAACTATTAAAAATATGGATGGCACTATGGAAGAAGTTGAATTGATTAATTCTTTTGGAATTGAAGATATTAACAAGAATTTTATTATTTTGTCAAGAGGAGAAACCGCTGGAGAAGGGATGAGCAAAGTTTATGTCTCTGAAGTGGTTGAAGAAACCCCGGGTGTTTATAAATTGATAGGAATAACTGATGAAACTATTTGGGACAAGGTGAAACAGGCTATGAAAGAAATTGTACAAGGAGGTTAAAAATGAGAAATTTTAATTATAATGTTGCAAATTTAACTACTTTTGAAGGATATAGGGTAATTGCGCTTAAAAACGATGATATGGAAAGGTTGGCAAATGCAGCAAACATGAAAGAACCTGAAATTTCGGTAACACCAGAAACAGTTGTGGAATCTCAATCTTATGTTCAAGAAGCACCTGTGCAAAGTATTTCCGAATCTTCAAATGTTAATAACCAGCCCAATTCTTCATCTGCTCAAGTAGAATCACAGGTAATTCAACAAGAAACGAGTGCGATACCTACAGTAGATAATCAAACAGTTGCACCACATAATCCTGGGGATAATAATGTACTTACACAAGAATCTACAAGAATTAATTCAAGTAGTGTAAATATACCAGATCCAGTAGCGATGCAACAACAAAATGATTCAATCGGACAAATACCCGAAACACAGATTCAACCTGATACAAATATTTTTGACGCTCCAGAAGTAAGAATGCAAAACCCCGTTCAGGAAACCGTAACTCAAGTTACTCCTTCAAATAGTACCATTATAGATTTAGATGAATACATGATTAGAAATCAAGCAATATACGAGAAAGCGAAAAAAGAAATCGAAGAATCTCTAATAAAAGTTCAAAGAGAACAAATGGATTTAGTCATACAAATGATGAAAAATTTAGAGCAATTGAAACTTGATAACGCCACATATTCAAGTGCAATTGATGAAATTGTTAACGAAGAAGGATTTAAAAAGGTTGCTTAATGAATAGTGAGAAATTAGAACCATCTAAAGAATGTTTAAATAAAATCGCGAAACTTCAAAAGTATGTTCTAATTAAACAGGATGCTTTGAATGAAGCGATTCAATTGGCTCACACTTCACAACAAGAAGTAAAAGTAGCCGTTGAAAGACAAAAAGCAGCTGAGAGCACACTGAGTCAGGCTATTCAACATTACAATAATTCTGATACTGAGAGTGGCAAATCAGAAGATTTTTCCTATAAGTTAAAAAATTAACTTATAGTTTTTTATATGGATTTATTAGTAAAATATATATTTATAAGTTATTTTATATTTAAAATATTAATATAATTTAGTAGATGATTAAATATGAAAAAAATTATTAACAATTATTATAAATTGTTTCCTACTGAGTTATATGTTATCGACAATGGATTTAGATTTTTTGTAAATGATTATGAGTATTTATTTTTAAAGTATGAAGATGAGATAGAGCATTTAAATATTTTAGTGGATATTTCTAATAAGTTATATAACAAAAAAATATATGTGAATACTTTTGTAATGTCTATAAATGGCGAGTTTTATGTTTCTGTTGAAGATATTAATTATGTGCTTTTACAAGTAAATTGTAATTTAAAAGATGAGTATAGTGTTAAAGACTTATTAAAATTTAACTTTTCATTAGTTAATTATGACTACCCAGTAAATGTTTCACCGTGGTATGAAATATGGTCTAAAAAAGTAGATATTTTTGAAGAAACTATATCTGACCTTAATAAAGAATTTCCAGTTTTACAAGAAATATTTCCTTATTATATTGGATTGGCTGAAAATGCCATAAGTTACTGCACTGATATTGATTTTAATAATAATGATCCCACAATTGCTATAAGCCATAAAAGAGTTGGAATGGACAATAGTTTTGGATATTTGTACAATCCAATGACTTTTACTTTTGATTATGATGTTAGGGACTTATCCGAATATATAAAATTTAATTTTTTTTATCATTCGCTAAACTTTTCCGAAATAGAAGATGTGATTCTAAATGGTAAATTGTCAAAATCAAGTTTAATGATGCTGTTTGCTAGATTGTTATACCCATCATATTTTTTTGATCTGTGTGAAAAAATATTGAGCGAAGATTTGTCAGAAGATGTTTTGATTACAATAATTAACAAATCTTCGGATTATGAAGATTTGTTAAATGATATCTATATTTTAATTAGTAAAATATATGATGTTCCTAAAATAAAATGGTTAATTAATAAGAATTAAAAAATCCTTGTTAAAAGGATTAATTACTTAAATGGTCGGGAAGACAGGATTTGAACCTGCAACCACTCGGTCCCAAACCGAGTGCTCTACCAAGTTGAGCCACTTCCCGCTTTGTGGCGTCCCCAAGAGGAGTCGAACCCCTAACCTTTTGATCCGTAGTCAAACGCTCTATCCAGTTGAGCTATGAGGACAACACCCTTAGGTCAATTTCAAATTGCATTAATATTATATACATAAACGTATAAAAATTGCAAGTATTTTCTAAAAAAATATGATATAATGAAATTGTGATTGATATGGGTAATATAAAAGTAGGAGATATAGTTAAAGGACAAATTACGGGAATAACCGTATATGGGGTTTTTGTAAGTTTAATGGATGACTATACTGGACTTGTACATATTTCAGAAGTTTCCAATAAATTTATAAGAGATTTAAATAGTAAATTCAAAATTGGAGATATTATTAATGTTAAGGTTATGGAAATTTATGAAGATAAAAGCCAAGTTAAGTTATCTATTAAGAAAATAGATTATAATGTTGAACCGACTTTGTCTAAAATTCCTGAAAATGGTCAAGGTTTTAAACTATTAGAAGAAAATCTGCCTATTTGGACTAAAGAAAAAATGGAAGAATTTGTAACAAAATAATCATAAAATATCTAGTTTTTGCTTGACATAAAAATATATAAATGTTATATTTATAAACGTCAACAAGTAATGGGCGATTAGCTCAGTTGGTTAGAGCATCTGCCTTACAAGCAGGGGGTCGGGAGTTCGAGTCTCTCATCGCCCACCATTATTTGCCGAAATAGCTCAACTGGTAGAGCAACTGACTTGTGGGATAGGAACTTTTGTACTTTGAACTATCTTGCACCCTTGTTTGGAAACATTCAAGGTGGACATCGCTAATTCGGGGAATCCTAAATAAATATAGTATAGAATAATTTATATGGTAATCCCGAGCTAGAGGAAAATCGAGTGTAGAGACTTTATACGATGTACCTAAGTTACTAATGTAATATGGTAAAGAGAAAGTCCAGACTACAAACACATTGTGGTAGTGAAAACTATAGTAGTACGAATCAGTAGGTTACGGGTTCAAGTCCTGTTTTCGGCACCATTTTTATGGGGAGATAGCGAAGTGGTCAAACGCGGCAGACTGTAAATCTGTTCTTTCGAG
>CALVOQ010000024.1 GCA_944350335.1 uncultured Bacilli bacterium | reverse complement strand
CGTTAGTTGGAGAATTGTTCACTGATAAAGACATATTGTGTGGAATTAGATAATGTTGTTTATAGACATAAAAAATGTAATACTTTTATTACATTTTTTTTAGAAAAAAAGCAAGCTTTCAGTGAGTTTATTTACTTATTATTGTTTTTTTGTTATAATTCAATTTGAAGGGAATGATAACATGAAAATATTAAGCATTAATGCTGGTAGTTCATCTTTAAAGTTTACTTTGTTTGAAATGCCAGAAGAAAAAGTAATAGTAAGTGGAACTTTTGAAAAAATTGGACTTTTAAGTTCTATTTATACGATTAAATATAATGGTGAAAAGAAGAAAAAAGAATGTGTAATAAATACTCATAAAGATGCTGTAAATATTCTGATGAGCGAACTTATTAACATGAAAATTATTAAGTCATATAATGAAATAGAAGGTGTTGGTCACAGAGTAGTACAAGGGGCTGATAAGTATAGTGAAAGTGTTTTGATAAGTAAAGAAGTGTGTGAAGATATAATAAAATATACCCCTTTAGCACCTTTACACAATCCTGCAAATTTAATTGGTATTGAAAGTTTTCAAGACGTTTTACATAATGTAAAGCAAGTGGCTGTTTTCGATACTGCATTTCACCAAACCATGGAAGAAAGTGAATATTTGTATCCTTTGCCTCTTGAATGGAAAGAAAAGTATAGTGTAAGAAAATATGGATTTCATGGGACTAGCCACAGATACATTAGTGAATTTTTAAAAAAGTATATTGGTAAAGATGCTAAAATCATTAGTTGCCACATTGGTAATGGGGCCAGTATTTGTGCAATCGAAAATGGAAAGTCTAAGGATACTTCCATGGGATTTACTCCTTTGGCTGGTCTTATGATGGGAACTAGATGCGGAGATGTAGACGTTTCTGTTATTCCTTATCTATGTGAAAAATTGCAAATTTCTGTTACAGAATTAATTAACAAATTTAATAAAGAAAGTGGTTTACTTGCTATTACCGGCGTTAGCAGTGATTTACGTGATGTTGAAAGCGAATATATGAATGGAAATGCAAGATGTATATTAGGGTTAGATATGTATTCTAAAAAAATCGTAAATTATATTTCTATGTATAATACTTTACTTGATGGAGCAGAATATATTATATTTACTGCTGGTGTTGGAGAAAATAGTCCCATAGTTAGGGAACTTGTATGTGACAAACTTAAAGTTTTGGGTGTTCAAATAGATAAAGATTTAAATGAAGAAATGTTTGGAAAATTTGGAGAAATTAGTACAAGTAATTCTAAAATAAAAGTGTTTGTTGTTCCTACTGATGAGGAACTGATGATAGCAAGAGATACATTTAATTTAGTGAAGGAGTAGAATGAAAAAGGAGTTATTTAAAAAAATATATAACGAAATAAAAAAAAGTAAAACAATTTATTTGGTTAGGCACATAGGCCCAGATCCTGATGCTATAGCAAGTCAAATTGCTTTAAGAGATTCTATACGACTTACTTTCCCAAGTAAAAATGTCTTTGCTATTGGCGCTAATCCTACTAGATTTAAATATTTGGGAAATTTAGATAAGAATAACTCTTTTGATTTTGAAAATGATTTGATTATAACTCTAGATATTCCTGATTCTATTCGCATTGATGGTGTAGATGTGACAAAGTTTAAAAATGTTATTAAAATTGATCACCATCCATTTGTAGAAAAATTTGCAAAAATAGAATATATAGATGATAAAAATACTAGTACTTGTCAAATAGTTCTTGAAATGATTCTTAATACTAGATTGAAATGCAATAAAAATATAGCAGAAAATCTTTTTATTGGTATTGTTAGCGATTCTAATAGATTTTTGTTTGATTATACAAGTTACTCTACTTTTGACCTTGTTAGTTTAATAATTAAAAAGTACAAATTAAATATACAAGATTTGTACAAAAAGATGTACATGAAACCTTTGAGTGAAGTCAGACTGCTCGGTTACATACAATCCAATATAAAAGTTACAAAAAATGGTTTTGCATATATTGAGCTTGAAAATGATATTATAAACAGTTTCCATGCGGACGCCGCTAGTGCATCTAATATGATTAACGATTTAAATAATATTAATGAAATTTTGGTTTGGTTATTTATCAGTAAAGATGATAAAAAAGATCTTTATAAAGTCAACATTAGAAGTAGGGGACCCATCATTAACGAAATAGCAGCAAAATATAATGGCGGTGGTCATAAATATGCAAGTGGTGTTAGAACTAAAGATAGAAAAAGCATTGATAAACTTATTGAAGAATTAGATAATGCTTGTAAAAATTATAAAAAGGATTATGAATAATGATTAAAAAACTTCCTTATTAAAATATAGGGAAGTTTTTACTATTTAACATTTATTAATTTTTTATATCTTTTCTATCAAATTCGTTATGTAGTATTTTCGTTGACCAAAGTAGCGAATATAGTGTTTGATTTATTATTATGTCAAACTCTCCGATATATTCGTAAATATTTGGATTAAAATTTAATTTAAATTCGTTTAATCCTTTATATGGATTATTTGGTGTAAAATCTCCTGTTATACCATTTAAATCTAAGTATTTATAATTTTGATTTTTGTAATATTCTATTAATTTGGTATAAAGTAAGTGATTTGGATTTTGTCTTGTATTTTTATCAAATCCACTTATTACTACATTTATTCTATTTTGGTATTTTATAATTAATGCAGTGGCTATTATTTGTTTATATATTCCGTTTTGTATGTAACTATTTATATCTGTTATCTCTTGGTTTAGTGTTGATATTTTTTTATCTGATTCCATTTTTTGTTTTAATAGTTGTTTATTTTTAGTATCATTTATAAATTGTTTATTAATTTGTTCGTTTTCTCCTATTAGCGCATTATATTCCTCTTGCGTATTTTGTAAATATTCGTGATAGTCTATTTGTAATAACCATAGGTCTGACATGTTTTTTTCATTAAATAATTTATAATAATTTTTATAATATTCTATCGAATTATCTTTTTTGTTTTTGACTAATTCATAAAACTGATTTAAATTGTATTCGTCTCCTTTTATTAATGTTATTCCTTTTTTATCTTTATTTCTTATTTTTTGCTTTATATTTTTGTTTAAATTGTTTATGTTAAATGATTGCAATTTTATTATTGGGTTGTATTTTGGGAGTAAACTTTCAAAGTATATGTTGTTTTTAAGCTTTTTGTAATTTAAACTTTCTAATTTTTCAATTAGTTTTTTTGTTTCTTCATTTATTTTTTTGGAATTTGTTTCTGGAAATACTTCTGCAAGAGTTATCTCGGGGTTTATTTTTATAAATGCAAATCCTCTTTTAAAAAAATATTTTTTTATCAGTCTTGTGAATTCTTCTAATTCGTGATAGTTTTGATAATCTATTAAAAAACCTCTTGGACTATATCCGTATTTTACATTTATTGCAATGTACTTTGATAATATTAAAGCAGCGCCCACTAATTCGTTGTCTTCATATGCTCCAATATATATTGGGGTATAACCAAACTTTTTCATTAGGTTGCCATATCCACTTGTTTGATAATAATTTCTCAATATATGCTTATCTGCAAAACTATCAAATTCCATTTCACTTATTTCTTTTATTTGCATTTTATCATCCCCTTTTTGAATAGTAAATTATTATAGCATATATATGTGAAAATGTCTATTGATTTTTAATAACTAGATTGTTATAATTTTCTTATGAAAGTATGGTGAATTATGAGTAAAATTGTAAATATAACTTCTCGAGAAATATTGGATTCTAGAGGAAATCCCACTGTTGAGACAAAAGTTTATACAGAAAAAGGCAATGTTGGCGTTTTTAGTGTTCCTAGTGGAGCCAGCACAGGAAGTAAAGAGGCTTTAGAACTAAGAGATAATGATGAAAGATATTGTGGCAAGGGTGTCTTAAAAGCGGTTAATAATGTTAACTTGATTAGAGAAAAACTTGTTGGTGTTGAGGTTAGTGAACAAAGCAAAATTGATGAAATTATGATAGATTTAGATGGGACACCAAATAAAAATAATCTTGGAGCAAACGCTATTTTAAGCGTTAGCGTTGCTTGTTTAAAAGCTGCTGCAATTGACAATGGTTTAGAAGTATATGAATATTTAAATAGACGTGAAAAGCGAATGCCATATGGTATGTTTAATATTATTAATGGTGGTAAGCATTCTAGCAATAATTTAGATATTCAAGAATTTATGATTGTTCCCAAATTTAAAGAGTTTAAAGATTGTTTACGAGCAGCAAGTGAAGTTTTTCACCAGTTAAAAAGTTTATTGCTAAAACAAGGTATGAGTGTCAATGTAGGTGATGAAGGTGGTTTTGCTCCAGACTTAAAAAATAACGAAGAAGCTTTAAGTTTAATTGTGAAAAGTATTAGTGAAGCTGGATATATTCCTGGTGTTAATGTGTTTATTGCATTAGATGTAGCGGCTAGTAGTTTATACAATAAAAATAATGATACTTATAAAATTGATAATGATAATTTGAATAGAGAGCAACTACTTAATTATTATGTGTCTTTGGTTAAAAATTATCCTATTATTAGTATAGAAGATCCATTTGATGAAGAAGATTATGAAGGCTTTAAAATGATAACTGAAGTGTTGGGTAAAAAGATAAGTATTGTAGGTGATGATTTGTTTGTAACCAATAAAGAGTTACTTAAAAAAGGTATTGAAAATAAACTTTGTAATGCCATTTTAATTAAGTTAAATCAGGTTGGAACTTTTTATGAAACTTTAGAAACTATCGTGCTTGCTAAACAAAATAATTATACTGCTATTATTAGCCATAGAAGTGGAGAAACTCTTGATACTTTTATAGCCGATTTAGCAGTCGCATTAAATGTTCCTTTTATTAAAACGGGTTCTGTTACTCGTGGAGAGCGCATATGTAAATATAATAGATTATTAGAGATTGAAGAGGAATTAACAAAACATGAATAATGTTATAAGTATTAGAATTATAGATTATGATAGCGCTTTTAACGAGTTCAATGATCAATACATTTCTGATAGTTTATTTAATTATATAGTTAATGAATATGTGAAAAGAAAAGATGTTATTATAAGAATAAGTGGCGTAAAAGAAGAAAAACAAGATAAGTTATATGAAGCAATAAAATATACTTTTAAAGAAAAATATAAAAATTATACCAAAGTTGACAAATTTGATGATGTTTATAGAGTATTATTGTTAATTTTGGGTATTGTATTTGTAACTTTAAATCAAATGTTTGATATTTATTTTATTAAAGAAATAATGTTAGTTGCAGCATGGGTTGTAATATGGGAAACTGTGTATGATTTCTTGTTTAAAGGAACTGATAGGAAAGTTAAAACTAATATGTATAAATCTTTAGTAAATTCTATAGTAGAGTTTGAGTAGATATATTAAATTTTTAGTATGCAATATTTACATTAAAGAACTATACAAAGCAATTATCTTTTCCCAATTATAAAATTTTTTGACTTTTATTATTGTAAATGTTAAAATAATATTAATTTTTTGGGAGGTATATAGTATGTCTTTAAAACCATCAGAAGAAAAAATATGGGAAAAATATTATTCTAAAAAACAATTAAATGTTGAAATACCTAATCAAAGTATTTTTTCATCAATTATGAAATTAAATGAAAATAGGACTAATTTAGTAGCGCGTAATTATTATGGTAGGGAAATCACATATGGCGAATTTTTTGACAAAGTGTATGAATGTATATATGCTTTAATAGCACAAGGAATTAGAAAAGGCGATGTAATAACTTTTTTAACACCTACGTTATTAGAGAGTGAATATTTATTTTATGCTACTACTGAGCTTGGCGCAGTTGCTAATTTGGTTGACCCTAGAGTGGACTTAAGTAGTATAAAAAAATATATACTAAACACAAATACAAAATTAATAGCCGCTATTGATATGGCTTATCCTAAATTAAAGCCATTATTAGAAGAATTAGATATACCTGTATTAAGGTTATCTGCTAATGATAGTTTGCCTTTTGGACTTAATATTGCTAAAGAAGCAAAAGATGTAATTAACTTACTTAAAAGTCCTAAACCAGTTATGCCTAAAAATGGAAAATTTATTACCTATAAGAATTTTATTGAAAATGGAAAAAAACAAGGCCTTAAATTTATTGAAAGAGATTATGATCCAAATAGACTTGCTGTTTTAGAATATACTGGTGGTACAACTGGTGTACAAAAGGCTGCAATGATGAGTGCTGGCGCAATTAATGCTCAGATATATTTACAAGGTAATTGTTTAGAAAGACTTAGAGTGGGCGATACTTTTTTAAATATTATGCCAATGTTTTTAAGTTATGGTCTTGTTTGTGGTACGGTCACTTCTATGTCTAGAGGTATGGAAGTTGTATTAGTTCCTGGATTTAAAGAAGATATGTTGGATGATTTACTACTTAAATATAGACCTAATCATATGTGTGGTGTTCCTAAGTTTTATGAACATTTACCAGAGAGTGAAAAATTAAAAGATGCGGATTTATCACATCTTCATAGTGCGATAGCAGGTGGTGCACCTATGACTTTGAGTAGCGAAAGAAAAGTAAATAGATTTTTAAGAAGTCATGGATCAAGTGCAACAATACAACTTGGTTATGGTATGACAGAACTTGCAAGCGCTTTTGCATATAATTGGTTTGATAGATGTCATGAAGAAGGCTATGTTGGAATACCTTTACCTAAATGTAATATGAAAGTTGTAGATGATAATGGAAATGAACTATCGTATAATGAACAAGGAAGTCTACAATGTAGTGGGCCAACTATAATGAGCGGATACTCTAATGAAGAAATAGATGCTTTAAAAGTAGATGAAAAAGGTGTTAAATGGGTTGATACTGGAGATTATGCAATTATAAATAGCGATGGACTTTTAAAAATAGTAGGAAGAAAGAAAAGAAGTATCATTAGACCTGATGGACATAATGTTTTTCCAAGTAATATAGAAGAAGTAATTGCAACACATGATTCAGTTAATGAAGTAATGGTAATAGGGTTACCTGTAGAAGACTTTGAAAATGGAGAAATACCTAGTGCTTTTGTTAAACTTAATAAAGAAAATGAAAAAAGTTTAAGACAAGTAGAAGAAGAATTAAAAATAATGAACTTAGCAAACTTACCAGAAAGAGATGTTGCATTACAATACTTTTTTGTAAAAGAATTACCATATACAAATGGTGTTAAACCCGATTTTGTAACATTAAAAAGAATGTTTGAAGATGGAACTTTAGAATATAGTTTATCTACTGATGAAATAACTTTAAAACACAAACCTAGAAGAAGATTTATTTAATAAGTCTTCTTTTCTTTAATAAAAACATTACTCTTTAAAATTTTATTACATGATTATTTGTAAATAAATTGTGTTTTATTAACTATATATGATTTTTTAATGCATTGACACTAATTATTTGATATAATGATTAGTATGAAGAGGTTTAAATATATTTTAAAAAAACTTAAAACATTAGATTATAAGAATATGTTGGAAATTGCTGATAAGATCAAATTTAAAACTGGCAAATTCAAATTATTCATTTTGATTGATATGGTATATTGTGCAATTGTACATGGAAGTGGCTACATGGATTATTTTGAATTTGAGTTTTATTTATTAAGTAATAAAGAAAGAAAAACGTATATTACAAGTAGTATTAACAATAGTATTATTAAAAAATATAATAATAATAAATATAATTACATTTTTGACAATAAAGCTATTTTTAATGATAAGTTTAAAAATTATTTAAATAGAGAATATATTAATTTGGAAAATTTAATGCTGGATGATTTTTTGAAGTTTGCGAAAAATAAAAATAAAATTGTAGTTAAACCTTTAAATGAATGTGGTGGAAAGGGTGTCGAAATAATTAATTTGCATAAACGTACAAACCACGAGAAGCTTTTTAATTCGTTGATTCGTAATAAACAGTTTTTGGTAGAAGACTATATTGAACAATGTAAACAAATGAAAGCATTGTATAAAGACAGTGTAAACACGTTGCGTATTTTGACATTTTATAAAAATGGTAAAGTTTACATATTAAAGTCAATTTTAAAGATTGGAAATGGCGGTGTAGTAGATAATTTTAGTAGCGGTGGAATGTATACTTTTGTCAATAATGATGGCGTGGTTTATGTCCCCGCTATTGATGAAGAAGGAAATATTTTTGAAAATCATCCTGTTTCTACAAAGAAAATAGTTGGATTTCAAGTTCCCCAATATGACAAAATTAAAGATTTTGTTATAAAACTAGCCAAAGTTGTTCCACAAGTAAGGTATGTGGGCTGGGATATTGCTGTAACATCTGATGGTCCAGCTGTAGTTGAAGGTAACAATTTTTCTGGGATCTTTCAAGTTAAGCCTAGTATAAGTGGTATTAAAACCGGAGATTTACCGAATTATAGAAAATATATGGATATTTAGAGGTGTTTTATGAAAATTCTTATTGTTGGAATTTGTATCTTGTTTTTGTTACTGTCTTTAATTTCCGGACTGCTTGTTTTAAAATACAAAAAAGACTTTAAAAAAACAACAATATTTATTAATTCTTCAAGCTTAGTGTTTTTTATACTATTAATAATATTTTATTTTTTTCCTAATTGCGTGTCATTATTGTCAACAGAATACAATGCTGTCCAGTGTTATGCACATTTATTTTTGATGATTATATTAGGAATAATAATATTAAAAATTATTATGTATTTTGTGTCAAATAAAAGTGATAATGTTAAAAATCGTTTAAATATATCTATAGTTTCTTTACTTATTGTTTTTGTAGAGGCAATATACATTCATTCTGTAAAAAATAACATTAACGATTTATTATTTCTTACAATTAGATATATAGCGTATAATAGCTTGTTAAGTTTATCAATATTTTTAAGTTATAAGAAGAGTCAAGTTAATATAAATTATTATACTAGAATTATCTCTATATTTATAATGGTATTAATAATTAGTTTCTTATTGTCTTTCAATAGTAATTTTATTTTTAAAGATGATCTGTTATTTGGATCTTTGATAGGTATAATAATAGGAATGATAATATATCTAGTTATTTATGTTTATTTGCCTTGTTTTAAACAGGATAATGAATCAAAAATCAAAACTATTGCTATAATTTTTGCAAGTGTAATAATGGTAATAGTTAATTTATTATAGGTGATTATATGGTAAAAAAAATATTAAAAGAAAACATTGTTTATTTAGTATTACTTGTCGTGTTATTATTAACATCTATATGTGTTAAAACATTTTTTTATGATGAAATTTTAAAATTTGATAGTTTAATTAGTGATTTTTTTCAATTAAATGTAGTAAACAATTTTAACACTTCCTTGATGAAAATTATTACTTTTTTCGGTGATGGGATTGCTTTTATAATTATTATAATGTGTAGTTTTATTTTTCTTAAGAATAAATCATATTCATTTTATATGATGGTTAATTTGCTTTGGACTTTTTTAATTAGTGTAGTGTTTAAAAATATAATTATGCGAGAAAGACCAATGGTGTCTTTAATTGAAAAACCTAGTGATTTTTCATTTCCAAGTGGACATACTATGTGCGCGGTCGCTTTCTATGGATTTATACTATATTTATTATGTAAATGTGTTAAAAACTATTTTTTAAAATGGTTAATAATTTTTGCATTTTCAATGTTGATTATTTTTATAGGAATTAGTAGAATATACTTAAATGTGCATTACTTTACTGATGTAGTAGGTGGCGCTTTGCTAGGATTAATATGTTTATTTATGATGATAAATATTTACAATAAGAATTATAATTAAGTGAGGTGTATAATTTGAAAGAAAAAGTTTCGTTAATTTTAAAAGGTATGGTACTAGGAATCTCTTTTATATTGCCTGGTGTTAGTGGCGGGGTTTTATCAGTTATCATGGGGATTTATGATAAATTAATTGAAGCTGTTAGCCATTTTTATGAATCATGGACAAATTTTAAGAAGTATTTTAAGTTCTTATTTTTTCTTGGAATAGGTGGTCTAATATCTGTTTTAATTTTAACAAACGTAATTGAAGTTGCTTTGGCAAAGTTCCCTGTATTTACTATTTTACTATTTGTTGGATTAATTCTTGGCGGTGTGCCACAATTATTTAATAAAATTAAGAAAGATATTAATATAGGAAATATATGTCTATTGTTTATTGGAATTATATTATTATTTATTATGTCTATAACAACTTCCAGTGCAGGAGATCAAGTTATTGATACAAGTTTAGTAAGTCTATTAAAAATGTTTGGGATAGGCGTTTTATCTTCTGCTACTATCGTTATTCCTGGAATTAGTGGTTCGTTTTTATTAATGGTGTTAGGGTATTATGAACCTTTACTTAGAATTATTAATGAAATTACATCTTTTACTAATTTATTTAATAATATTATTGTCATGATTCCACTAGGGCTAGGATTAGTTATAGGTGGGATTGTAATTGCCAAAATAATTGATTTTTGTTTAAATAAATATGCAATAAAAACTTATTTTGTCATTAATGGTTTTGTGATAGCATCAATTTTAGAAGTTTTTTTAAGTGTTTTTGAATATTCTTTTAGCATATATGAAATGGTATTGGGTTTTGTAATTATGGTTTTAAGTGCGTTAATAGTATACAAATTTTTTGAAAAATAGTTTTATTTTTTGAAAAAATGTGTTATTATATTCTTAACGCAGGCGTAGTACAACGGCTAGTACGCGGCCTTGCCAAGGCTGAGACGTGGGTTCGATTCCCATCGCTTGCTCCA